>SYFI01000126.1 GCA_005800465.1 Actinomycetota bacterium
CCTGGCAGGGAGCGCTCATTGTGGGGCCCTTTCTCGGGGGTGTGCTGCAGGCCACGGGCAATACGGTGCCGTACCTGTGCGCCGCAGTAATTGACGTGGTCGGCGTCATCCTGCTGCTCGGGGTGTCGCGCGAAGTGGGCACCGCACACCGCCAATCGGTGTCGGGGCCACCCACCATGCGCGATGCCACGGCGGGACTCAGGCTCATTTTCGCCACGCCCGCCCTGCTCGGGGCGATCAGCCTCGACCTGGTCGCGGTGCTGTTTGGCGGCGCCATGGCGCTACTCCCCGTTATCGCCACCACCATCCTGCACGTGGGCGCCGTGGGCTATGGCGTGCTGCGCGCAGCACCCGGCATCGGTGCGGTGGCGGTGGGCATTCTGCTGTCCGGGCGCCCCATCCGTGCCCACGTGGGGCCGATCCTGCTCATCTCAGTGGCCGGGTTCGGGGTATTCACGATTCTGCTTGGGGTGAGCGACTCGTTCTGGCTCACCTTTGGCGTGCTGCTCCTGCTTTCAGCCAGCGACATGGTGAGTGTGTTCATCCGCTCAACAATGGCGCCCCTTCTCACTCCCCCACACCTGCGCGGGCGCGTGGTTGCCGTGGAGCGCGTATTCGTGGGTGCATCCAACGAACTCGGAGCATTTGAGAGCGGCGTGCTGGCGCAGTTCATCGGCACCGTCGGGTCAATCGTGCTGGGCGGTGCGCTGTCCATCGCCGCCGCGGGGCTGTGGGCGCTGTTCTTCCCGGGGCTTCGCAAGATCAACCGTTTCGAAGAAATCACCCCGGCAATTGATCCGGACGCCGTTCGCGGTTAGGCAGCGATTGCCGCACGGATGAGGCCGGACGTCTTCACCGGCTGCTGCAGCAGGAAGAAGTGACCACCCAGGTCGACCGGCACGATGTCCATGCGGTCGCCATAGCGCGTCACCGCGGTGTCGGAGAGCAGGGGGGCAGAGGCGAATACCTTTACTGTGAGCGCGAGTGCATCGGCACGTGCGAGTGCGCCATCCATATCCCAGCGCATCAGTTGATCCATCATCCCGATGGCCACCTCGGCATCGGCGCGGCACATTGCACGCGCCACCTGGTCGATGAGGGCCGGATCACATCCCGGACCGGCGGCGCGCTCGCACATCGTTCGCATGGCGCCGGCGAAGTCTGCCCGGAAGGGATCGAGAAACGTATCGCCTGCCTGCGCTGATTGCCGCGGGTACATGTGCATGTATGTGAGACCGTCGAGTGAGATGACCCGGTGCCCGGTGCCCGCGACCACCGTCTCAAGGGCCACTGCCGCGCCCATGGAGTGCCCCACAATCACAGCCTCATGCATGCCCTCGCTGACGGCCACGGCACCAACCACGGTGGCCAGATCGTCAATGCTCCAGTGCCGGGAGGTTGCCGTCGAGTCGCCGTGCCACGGCAGGTCGAGCGCCAGCACCCGGTGGTCGCGGGCCAGGTCGGTGGCCACGTCGTCGAAGTCGGTGCGGCGACACGTCCATCCGTGGATGAGCACCACGTCTGGCCCTCTGCCGTGGACGTCGTACACGACCTCTGCGCCGGGCAGTGCGTGCACCAGGCCCAGGCGACCTGATGATTCCTTATCGCGGATGACGGAACCTCATCGTGGGGCGTTGGGACAGGGCAATGATATCGGCCCCATCCCGTTCAATCAGACCACGCACGGCGAGCGCTACGCCCCGCTCCGCTCGTCGAACCCCGGGCAGGGGATCGATTCGGCGATGTGGCCATGGCGGCAGTCGGGCCTGTTCGTATCACCAAAGAGCGTGCTCAACATCTCGGCCATGAGATACGCATATGAGGACAGCCCTGCAGCAGATGGCTGGGGCCGCTTGCCCACACGCATGCCCCACCGGTACGGTCGTGGCATGCGTGTGGGAATCCTCACCGGCGGCGGCGACTGCCCCGGACTCAATGCCGTCATCCGTGCTGTGGTGAAGGTGGGTGTCCGCCGGTTCGGGCACGAGCATGTGGGCATCCTCCACGGCTGGCGTGGCCTTCTTGAGCAGCAGACGGTCCCGCTGGGCGTCCGTGACGTGAGCGGCATCCTCGACCGCGGCGGCACCATCCTCAAGAGTTCGCGCACCAATCCGTGCCGTGACGCCGAGACGACGCAGGCGGCCCTCGACGGCTTTGCGGCGCTGGGCATCGATGCCCTCGTGGTGCTGGGCGGCGAGGACACACTCGGCGCGGCCAACCAACTGCATGCCGAGCACGGGCTGCCCATCGTGGGTGTACCGAAGACGATCGACAACGACCTGTCGGGGACTGACGTGACCTTCGGGTTCGACACGGCGGTGCAGATCGTGTGCAGCTCGATCGACCGCCTGCACACCACTGCCGAGTCGCATGACCGCGTGATGGTTGTTGAGGTGATGGGGCGCCACGTGGGATGGATCGCGCTTGAGAGCGGCATCGCAGGTGGCGCCGACTACATCCTGATCCCGGAACACCACCCGAATGTGCCCGCGGTGGTCGATGCCCTGCGGGCACGCCACTCCCGCGGACTCGACTCGTCCATCGTCGTGGTGAGCGAGGGAGTTGATCTGGGAGATGGCGGTGCCGAGGGCGAGCGCGACGAGTTCGGCCACGCACTTCTGGCACAACAGGGGGTCGGTGACCGTCTCGGGGCCATTATTCGCGAGGCCACCGGCTTCGACACCCGGGTGACCGTGCTGGGGCACGTTCAGCGTGGGGGTACCCCCACCGCGCGTGACCGCATCCTGGCCACGCGCTTTGGCACGCATGCCGCCGAGATGGTGGAGGAGGGCTTGTTCGGACGCATGGCATCGCTGCGCGGCGCCATCATCACCGACGTCCCGCTGGCCGATGCCGTGGGCACGTTGAAGACCGTCCCCGACGAGTACTACCGCCTGGCCCAGCCCTTCTTCGGCTAGCGGTCCTCTGCAGAAGTCCCGATGGCGACGGTGGGCACCGACGTTCTGGGCCGACCGCCTCCTAGTCGCCATAACGGCACCGGCGGCGGTTGCAGCGGGATGCAGACGGCGACACGCATCGACGCGACTCGGGGGTTGTCGGTACCGGCAACACCCCGTCGACGCGCCCCCTTGTCTCATGAGCGAAAGCCTGTGGCCCACTGGGCCACCGGTCCGGCATCGTCACGCCGACGACACAGGTGCCCGAAATCGGCGGTGCTAACGTGCCCGCCCCGTGAGCAAGAAACTGGTTATTTGCGAGAAGCCCTCCGTCGCCCGCGACGTGGCTGGCGCGCTCCCAGAGACGTTTACCCAGAAGGGCGACGCATACGAGAGTGGCCACTGGGTCATTTCATATGCAGTGGGACATCTGCTTGAGCAGGTGGATCCCGACGCCTACGACGCCCGGTACAAGAAGTGGACATACGAGGACCTGCCGATCATCCCCGAGGAGTTCCGCTACCAAGCCCGCGATGGCCGATCGGCCAAGCAACTCGCCTCGCTTCACCGACTCATGGCCCGGCCCGACGTGGGCATCATCGTCAATGCCTGCGACGCCGGACGTGAGGGCGAGCTCATCTTCAAGCTCATCCTTCAGAGCGCCCCACCCAAGGCGCAGGGAAAGATCGTGGAGCGGGCCTGGTTCTCGTCGATGACCAAGTCGGCCATCAAGGAAGCCTTCGAGTCGCTGCGCCCGGACTCGGAGATGCAGCCGCTCGAGGCCGCCGCCCGCGCACGCAGCGAAGCCGACTGGCTGGTGGGAATGAACGGGACCCGCGCGGCCACCACGCGTGCCGGATCGATCCGCCGTGTGCTGTCGCTCGGCCGCGTGCAGACGCCGACGCTGGCGATGATCGTGCACCGCGACATCGAAATCGGCGCGTTCGTGCCGCAGGAGTACTGGCAGGTGGATGTCACGTTCACCGGTGCCGACTCTCCCCTTCCGGGCATGTGGCACGACGTCGAAGGCACGCACCGCGACCTGCTGTTCACCGACAACGACGGCAAGACCCACAAGGACCGCATCGTTCCGGGAGCCGCTGCCGATGAGATCGCCACTCTCGCCGCTGGCGCGGAGGGCGTCGTCGCATCGGTGGAGACGCGGCCCCGCACCGAAGCACCGCACCTGCTGTACGACCTCACCGCCCTGCAGCGTGATGCCAACCAGCGGTTCGGCTTCAGCGCCACCCGCACCCTGGCCGCCGCACAGTCGTGTTACGACGAGCACAAGGTGCTCACGTATCCGCGTACGAGTTCGCGATACCTGAGCGGCGACATGGTGGGACAGCTCAAGTCGGTGGTATCGCGTGTGGGCTCGGCCGAGCGTCAGTACGCGGACGTCGCGCGATCGGTGCTGGCGCTCGACTCACTGCCACTCGGACGCGTGATCAACAACGCCAAGGTCACCGACCACCACGCCATCATCCCCGCCGACGCAGATCACGACCTCTCGCGACTGTCCAATGATGCGCGACGCATCTACGACATGGTGGCCCGGCGTTTTCTCGCGGTATTCCTGCCGCCCGCCAAGCTCGAGAGCACCACCATCGTCACCGATGTTGAGGGGCACACCTTCCGCAGCAGTGGCACCGTCATTGTTGACCCGGGCTGGTACGCCGTTGACGCCATGCGGCGCCACCGCGTGGAGAAGCAGGCCGAGCGCATGGCCAACGAAGATGGCGAGGAGGAGACCGACGACCACACCCTTCCGTCGGTGACCGTGGGGCAACGCCTCACCTGTGCCCGCGCCAAGGTGCTGGCCAAGTCCACCAAGCCGCCTGCGAGATACAACGAGGGAAGCCTTCTTAAGTCAATGGAGACCGCCGGCAAACTGGTGGACGACGACGAGGCCGCCGAGGCGATGAAGGATGCTGGCTTGGGCACCCCCGCCACCCGCGCCAACATCATCGAGAGCCTCATCGACCGCGAATACGTGGAGCGCGAGGGCAAGCAGCTTCGCGCCACCGACAAGGCCATTGGCCTCATCACCATGTTGGGCGATCACCTGCTTACCTCGCCAGAGCTCACGGGCCGGTGGGAGCAGAAGCTCAACGAGGTGCAGCGCGGCAGTGAGTCGCGTGACGCCTTCCACCAGGAGATCGTGGCGTTCACCAAGCAGGTGGTCGCCTGGTTTGCCGACAAGGGGCGTGAGGACCTGCGCGTGGAGCGAACCGTCATCGCTCCATGTCCCACGCCCGACTGCCCGGGCAACATCGTGGAGCAGCGCAAGAGTTACTCATGCGACAGCTATCAGGGCAAGGATGACCCGGGCTGCGGATACACCTTGTGGAAGCAGAGCGGCACTCGCACGCTCACCCTCGATGACGCCAAGGAGTACATCGCTCAGGGGATCCAGAGCAAGGATCTGGAGTCTGAGCGCAAGGTTATCGGCGGCTGCCCCACCGACGGCTGTGATGGCGAGATCATTGCCCGCGACCGCAGTTACGGCTGCACGTCGTGGAAGAGCAAGACCGAGACCGGCTGCGGCTTCGTCATCTGGAAGCGCGTACGCGGCAAGCAGGGGGAGGTGTCGGTGGAAGAGGCGCAGGGCATGGTGGCCCGGGGTGAGACCAACGCCACGCCTCCGCGCGAGCCGGTATCTGAGTGTCCGGTTCCCGGGTGCGGCGGCATGATCGTGGACCGTCCGAAGACCTTCGGATGCAATTCGTGGAAGAGCCCCCGTAATCGCGGCTGTGGATACGTCATCTGGAAGAAGGCCCGCGGGTCGGATCACGAGATGACCATGGACGAAGCCAAGGCCAAGGTCGAGGTTGACCGTGCCAACCCGGAGGCCGCGGGGCTCGACCCCGTGGTGGGCCGGGGCGCGGCGAAGGCACGTACCACCAGAGGCGCGGTTGATGCCGACGGATCCATCGCACGCCACCTCTTGGAGCGGGCCATCTGGACCGGGCTGGATGGCGGCGACAAGGTGACGCTCGAGATTCCTGCCGGATCGCAGGTGGGACTGCCCGATACGCCCGCAGGTGGTCTTGTGGCGGAGATTTCGCTTGATATCAAGCCCCTCAAACTCTGGTGCAAGGTGAGCGACGGCGCCGATGCTGCTCGCACGACGCTTGAGCAGCGTCTGGCCGAGCGCATCCGAAAAGCGCTCGCGCCGACGTCGGGGCCCAAGGCAAAGAAAAAGGCCAAAATCGCCGCCTGACACAGCTCGCGGGTCACTACCTTCCGTGGCTGGCATCATTCCTTCGTCGGGGCAGGTGGCCCCGCGTGACCCTGGAGGCGTACATGGACGCCAATGAAGCGATCCGCCTGAGGCGCAGCGTGCGCTCGTACACCGATCAGCCGGTGGACGAGAAGGACATCAGCGAGATCCTCCGCCTGGCTCTTCTTGCCCCCACGGGCGGCATGGCACAGGCATGGAGCTTCATCGTGGTGCGCGACGCAGAACTGCGCGCAGCGGTGGCCGAGATCGTTATTCGCGGCGGCGCCAAGTATTTTGAGACCGTCCGGCCCGCTGGCCCGGATGTGAGCGCCGATGAGCACGCCGAGTGGGCGCGTGGTTACGCCGAGCAGGTGCTCGGTAACTACCGTCACGTGCCCGTATGGATCGTGGGCCTGGTGGTACCACGCCACGCCTTCCCGGATGATCAGGCCGAATGGGAGCGCGTCGCCGACCTGGTGTCGGTGGGCTTTGCCATGGAGAACCTCATGGTGGCCGCACGTGCCCGGGGTCTGGGTACCGTGCCGACGGTCTTCCACTGGTACGCCGAGGACGACTTCCGCGCGCTCCTCGACATTCCCGCTGAGATGGAGATCCCCCTGATCACCCCGCTCGGCTATCCCACCGAATTCCCGGTGGGGCTCCCGCCCGCAATGGCGGCCAAGCGCCGCCCTTGGCGGACGCTGGTGCATGATGACCACTGGGGGAACCCCCGCGCCTGACCGGGCGACCCACACGACAACACCTAATGTGGTGCACGCACCCGACATCTCGGAGCTTGGTGCATCGTGCAACTGGGCGGACGACAACGCACTCGGGGTCCGAACACCGGATTCTTGACCTCGAATCCACGAAAGGAAAACCTATGAACACAATGATGAAACGGCGCCTCGGTGCGTCGCTGGTGGCAATCGCCCTCACGGCCGGAGGCCTTGGTGTTGCCGGCTGCGGTGGCGACTCGTCGTCGGCGAGCAGCAGTGTCACAAGCGCTTCGACGACCGATAACGGCGTCGCCTCGCTCACGGCCAGCGAGATCCTCACCAAGTCGATGGCCGCAGCCAAGGCGGCCACGTCGGTGACCGTCAGTGGCTCCGTGCCAGATGGGTCCGACACCATCAGCATCGATCTCGCGCTCGGTGATGGCGTGGCAAGCGGCACCATCGGACTCAATGGCGTGACGGTCAAGATCCTCAGGGTCGACGGCAAGTTCTACCTCAACGCCCCCAAGGCGCTGTTTGATCAGATCGCTGACGGTGGTGCCGCGGTGGGCACCCTGCTCGCCAACAAGTGGTTCGTCGTTCCCACCACCGGGACGGGCGCGGACAGCTTCAAGGACTTCGGCGAGATCGCCGATATGGACAGCCTCTTCGATGGGCTGCTCGACAACGCCTCTCCCAAGGTGAAGGGCACTGGTGACGTCAATGGCCAGCCGGTGGTGTTGCTGACCGAGTCGAATGACGACGGCACGCTGGCAGTGGCCACGACCGGCGAGCCATACCCACTGCAGGTCAAGAAGACGACCGGCGGGACCGGCGTCGTCACGTTCAGCAAGTGGAATGAGCCCGTCACGGTGACGGCACCGGCAGACGCGCTCGACTTCGGTGCCATCGCCGGTGGCGACTCGTCGTCCGCGGGGAGTACTACCAGCAGCAACTGATGCACGGGGCTTCATGAATGCGGCACGATCATGTGGATATCTGTTCGTATGATCGTGACCGCACTCATCCCGCTCTTCCCACTCCGCATCCGGCTTTCTTCCGGCGCGGATGCTGTGGGGCCCATCGCCTTCGGCCCCGAGCCAGGGGCGCCGCAGGTGATCGGACCGTGCACGCCATCGGCATGGGGCCAGGGCGTGCGACCCGGTCTTCGTGTGGGAGAGGCCCTTGCGCGGTGCCCCGGGCTCAACCTGTTGATGCCCGATCCCCGTGATCACAACGCACGGCTATCCCACCGAATTCCCGGTGGGCCCCGCAATGGCGGCCAAGCGCCGGCCATGGCGAACGCTGGTGCATGGCGACCGCTGAGGCAACCCCCGCCCACCCCGACGCCCGACAGGAACCCAGGTGGACAATGTGGTGAAACGTCGCATCGACGGCACGCGTGCGCTGACCACCGGCGGCGAGCCGTACCCGCGACAGGTGACGGGCGGCGACAGCGACTTCAGTGGCACCGTCAACTTCATCAACTGGAATGGCCCGGTAAGCGCCGTGGCACCCGCTGATACCATTGACGTTGAAGCACCGTTTATGCCGTGGGTGGAAGGACGGTCACCGCCACAACCTGAATCATCACACCTGCATGCGGGGTCAGGTGCGGGGCCTGTTGAAGGCCACGGGCCCATCTCAATCCCCCATACTTTTCCATGAAGGATGAAGGAGCTCGAATGGAACGCACCATGAAGCGCAGGGCTGCAGCAGCTGCTGCAGCCGTCACCCTCCTCGCCGGCGGCGGGGTGCTGGCTGGCTGCGGCTCGAGCACGACGGACACCGCCGCATCCACTGCGGCAGCCGACGCCGCAGCGGAGCCCCCGAACGGCGTCGGGACGCTCCCGGCCACGGAGATCCTCGCGAAGAGCCAGGCCGCGGCGAAGGCCGCGACGTCGGTCACCGTGAAGGGCACGATGACCGAGGGGGCAGAGGAGACCTCGCTCGACCTGGTGCTGGGAACGAACGCCAGCAGGGGCACCATCACCACCGAGGGCGTTGAACTCAGCACCATATTCGTGGATGGCAAGGTCTACTTCAAGGCGTCCGGCGGTGGCTGGGCCACGCTGCTGGGCAACACAGGCGCCGAGGGCAAGGCCGCAGGCGAGGAGATCGCCGGCCTCGTCGGCGACAGGTGGTTGTTGCTGCCGGCAGAACCGGGTTCGCTCGACGATACCGGTGGCGTGCTCGGGGTGACGCTGACGACCTTGAATGCGCTTTTCCAGAAGGACTCCTTGGTCGAGGGCCTCCTCTCGCTCGAAGGCGGGGCGACCGTCAAGAGCACCGGCGATGTGAACGGCACCCCGGTGGTGTTCCTCGAGGACACCAAGGGCGAGAGCACGTTGGCCATCCAGACCGTGGGCGAGCCCTACCCCGTGCAGGTCAAGAGTGGCGCCGCGGAGGGGTCGGGCGAGATCAGCTTCACCAACTGGAATGCACCGGTGAACGTGACCGCTCCCACCGACGTGGTGAATATCAGCACGCTCGCGACGGCGGGTGCCGCCAAACCGTAAGGCCGCTTCATGATGTGACTTGCAATGACGCGCAGACAATTGCCGTAAGTGTTGCCGATGAATTGATCTTCAATCTTTGCTCCTGTCGTCTGCCGCAAGGCACGCGGCGGTTCCAGCCGGGGTAATCCTGCAAACATCGGCGTCATTTCCGGTGTCGCTGATTCCAACAATTCCATTGCGCTCGATGAGTCCGGCTGGGCTCATGAAGGAGGTCGGCCCCCTCGGGCTGATCAGGCGCCCCACTTGATGTGCGTCGTCACGTTATGCGAACATGTGTTCGTATGATTGTGACCGCACTCATCCCGCTCTTCCCACTCCGCATCGCGCTGCTTGAGGCGCGGATGCCATGGGATGACCCAATCGCACTCGGCCCCGAGCCAGGGGCGCCGCAGGTGATCGGACCGTGCACGCCATCGGCATGGGGCCAGGGCGTGCGACCCGGTTTTCGTGTGGGAGAGGCCCTTGCGCGGTGCCCCGGGCTCGATCTGGTGATGCCCGATCCCGATGCCGCGCGATCGGCAGCAGAGCGCGTGACGCTGCGCCTGGAGGATCTTGGCGCTGCCGTGGCGCCGGGGGATGACGGCGAGTCGTGGTCATTCGCTGCCACCGGGCTCATCCGTATGCACGGCGGCATGGCCGTGCTCATGCGACGCGCCCGTGCTGCGTTGCCAGTGGGTGCCGGCGGTCGCATAGGTGCCGCGCCCACCCCATTTGCATCACGCGAGGCCGCGCGAGCAGGGGTGGTCATTCATCAGGATGAAGTGGCTGACTTCCTCGCCCCCCTTCCCGCCGGGCGCCTGCCCTTGCCGCAGAAGAGCAGGTCCGCCCTCGAAGCGCTCGGCATCCGCAGCATGGGACAGGTTGCGCATCTGCCGCGGGCATCGGTTCTCGACCGGCTCGGACCCACCGGAGTGGCCGCGTGGGAGATGACCCGTGGCGAGGATGATCCACGCATCAGCCCCCGCGTGCCCCCTCAGCCGGTTGGTGAGGAGGTGTCGTTTCCCGAGTCCATCGGGGCACTGCCGGCGCTTGAGGCGGCGCTGCGAATTCTCATCGCACGCATCACTGAGCACGCCAGAACGCAGGGAGGGTCCGTGCGATCAATCGTCATCCGCGCACGCCTGGAAGATGGCGGCTCATGGACCCACGCCGTGGCCCTCAGGGAGGCCACCTGCGACCCCAGGCGCATCGGTATCGCCGCGCTCCCCCACCTCGCGCGCATTACCGCACCGGTCACCTCACTGGCCATTGAGGCCGACGCCGGAGGACCACCCGATGCAGGGCAACTCGCCCTGGTGAGCACACCCGACGAAGAGCGCATGCGACGTGCCGGTACGGCACTCGCGCAGGTACGCGCCGCAGGCGGTGCCGCACCGGTACTCAGGCTGGTTGAGATCGAACCGTGGAGCAGGCTCCCGGAGCGCACGTGGGCACTCGGTCCCTACGAGGCCTAGCGGCGGCCGGGCCGGTTGAGGTGTTCACCTCGCCGGACGGCACGCCCCACGCGCTGATGCGCGACGGCCGCAGGCGGCTGGTGGTCGCCGTGCGCGATTCATGGCGCGTGCAGGACCGCTGGTGGACCGACGACCCGGTAGATCGCTCGTATTTCGATGTAATCGTCGAGCCGGGGCGCCACGCCCTCATCTTCCGTGAGAGCAGCGGCGGCTGGTTCGTTCATGCCTAGTCCCCCATATGTCGAACTTCATGCCCACACGGCCTTCAGCTTCCTCGACGGCGCATCACTGCCGGATGAGATGGCGGAGGCCGCGGCATCGCTGGGCCACAGCACCATGGCCATTACCGATCACGACACCCTGTCGGGGTCGATGGAGTTCGCCCATGCGGCCACCGCCGCGGGACTCCGCCCCATCACGGGTGCCGAGTTGTCGATCTGTGCCCTTCCCGCCATTGGGATCGGTCATGCACCCCACGTGCTCCACCTCACCCTGCTGGTCGAGACCGCCACGGGGTACGCCAACCTGTGCCGCCTCATCACGCGTTCGCACGCGAACACGAGGTCCGGGCCCGACCGGCGGGCGATTGACCCTGTACTGCCCATTGACGCGCTCCAGGCACATGCAGATGGGCTCGTGTGCCTGTCGGGTTGTGCCCGGCATGGGCTCGTACCCCACCTCCTCGCGGCCGGGCGTCATGCGGACGCCGAACACGCACTGCGATGGCTCATGTCCACCTTCGGCCCAGGCAATGCGTGGGTGGAAATCCAGCGTGCGGCTACACGGGGGGACAGAACCCTTGCACGGGCGCTCGAGACGCTGGCAGACCACGTGGGCGCACCCGTGGTGGCCACAGGCGACGTGCATGCCCACCATCCCAGTCGCGCATTCCTGCAGGACACCCTGGTGGCCGTGCGCCATCGCCTCACCCTCGATGCATCGGAGGCGATGCGCCGTGGCAACCGGCAGTCGGTACTGCGCGCGCCCCACGACATGGCACTGCGACTGGCCGACCACCCCGAGGCAGTGCGTAACTCGGTGGTGCTGGCCGAACGCCTGGAGTTTGACCTCACTCGCGATCTGGGGTACCGGTTCCCCGACTTCGTGGCCGGCCACCCCGGGGAGACCGCCGACGTGGCACTGGCGCGTATCTGCGGCCATGCACTGCGGGATCGCTACCCCGATGGGCCCGGGCGGGCTGAGGCCCTCAAGCGGCTGGATGAGGAACTTGGGCTCATCCGCCACCACGGACTCTCCGGATTCTTCCTGCTGCACCGCGACATCCTGGAGATCGCACGGGAGGTTGCGCTCGAGGTGCGGCCTGCAGGTTCCGCGCGTCGCATGCTGCCGCCCGGCCGCGGGCGCGGATCGTCCGTGGGGTCGATCGTGTGTTACCTCACAGGCCTCTCGCACATCGATCCGATCGAAAGCGGGCTCTTCCTCGGCAGGTTTCTCAACAAGGACCTGCGTTCGGTGCCAGACATCGACCTCGACTTTCCCCGCGACGTCCGTGCGTGTCTCATCGAGGAGATCATCCGCCGCTATGGCCACGAGCATGCCGCGCTTGTGGCGGCATTCCCCACGTTCCGTGCCCGCATGGCCATTCGCGAACTGGGGGCGGCACTCGCGCTGCCCCCCGCCGACATCGAGCGCCTCGCGCGATTGTCGGATGGCTGGTCGTCAGCCGAAGCGGTGGAAGACGAGATCCGTCGCATGCCCGGTGGCGCGGACCGCCTGCAGTCACGTCGCTGGCGTGCGCTGGCGTCGCTGGCCCGGGAGGCAGCGGGAATTCCGCGGCACCTCGCCCAGCATTCGGGGGGAATGATCGTGAGCGCCACCCCCCTCATTGATCTGGTGCCGGTGGTGCCTGCGGCATTCGCCGGCAGGCAGATCTGCCAGTGGGACAAGGACTCCTGTGCCGATGCCGGGTTCGTGAAGATCGACCTGCTCGGCCTCGGGATGTTGAGCGCGGTGGAGGAGTGCCTTGACCTCATCGCCACCGCGCATGGTCGGGCACCCGACCTCTCGCGCATCGGCTTTGACGATCCGGGTGTGTACGCCGAAATCCAGGACGCCGACACCATGGGTGTATTCCAGATCGAGAGCCGTGCCCAGATGCAGAGCCTGCTGCAGACCCGGCCGGCAAACCTCGATGACCTCACCGTGCAGGTGGCGCTCATCCGCCCGGGCCCTGTGAGTGGTGGCGCCGTGCACCCCTATGTGGCCCACCGCCGGGCCCTTCGACGCGATCCCCACTTCGTTCCGCCATACGACCACCCGCTGCTTGAGCCGGCGCTTCGTGAAACCCTCGGAGTCGTCGTATTTCAGGAACAGGTACTCGAAGTCTCCATGGCCCTCGCGGGATTCACTCCGGGAGAGGCCGAGGATCTGCGCCGGGCGATGAGCCGTAAACGCAGTCGCACGGCGATGATGCGCATGTGGGAGCGCTTCCAGCAGGGGGCACGCGATCGTGGTGTTCCCGACCACACCATCCAGACGGTGTTCACCAAGCTGGTGGGCTTCTCCAACTTCGGATTCCCCAAGGCCCACTCGGCCGCGTTCGCCGTGCTGGCGTACCAGAGCGCGTGGCTGCGGCGGCACCACCCCGCCGAGTTCCTGGCCGCGCTCATCAACGCCCAGCCCATGGGGTTCTATCCGCCCGCCAGTCTGGTGCGCGACGCCGGCCGGCGTGGCGTGCGCACGCTGCGTACCTGCATCCGCCGCTCGCAGGTGGGGTGCACGGTGGAAGACGGGTCGGTGCGACTTGGCCTGGGCATGGTGCGCACCCTTGGCGAGATACCCGCCCACCGTGTGGTTGCCGAACGTGAGGCCCGCGGCCATTTCACCGGCCTGGCCGACATGATTGCCCGCACCGGCCTGCGCCCGGAGCAGATGGCGATGATGGCGCGCGCCGGGACACTCGATGCCTTCGAGGTACCCGAGCGGGAGATGCTGTGGCAGGTGGCCACCCTCGCCCGGCCCCGGCGTATCGCAGGTGCAGAACAACTGCCCCTGCCGCTCGATCCGGCTGCCGCACCGCCGCTCCCCGCCCCCGACCGCATCGACCGTGTCATCGCCGAGTACGAGACCACGGGTGTCTCCACCGGCTGGCACCTGATGACCCTCATCCGCCCGGCGCTGCCGAAGGGCACCATCACCGCAGAGGCGCTCAAGAACACCCGCCACGGCACCGACGTGATCGTGGCGGGCATGGTGGTGGCCCGACAGCGCCCCGCCACCGCCAAGGGCATCGTGTTCCTGCTCATCGAGGACGAAACGGGACCCATCAACGTGATCGTGCGACCCGACCTCTACGAGGCCGAGCGCTCACTGCTCCGGGCAGATCCGCTGCTGGTGGTGACAGGGCGGCTTGAACGCCGTGAGCGCGTGGTAAATGTGCTGGCCAGCGGTGTGACTGCGGCCCGCCTGCCATCCCGTGAGCCGGTGCCGCTTGAGCACGGCGCAGATGCCCGGGTGCGCGCTGGTGTGCCCGGGTCACAGGACTTCGCCCGGGGGCGACGCTAGAGCGCCTCAACCACCATTGCCACGCCCATGCCGCCACCCACACACAGCGCCGCGCAGCCCAGGCTGGCCTCACGGTGGTGCATCTCGTGCAGCAGCGTCACCAGAATGCGCGCGCCTGACGCACCCACGGGGTGCCCCAGCGCAATGGCGCCGCCATTGACGTTCAGCACCTCACGGCCGATTCCAAGTTCGCGCTGCACGGCCACTGCCTGGGCGGCAAAGGCCTCGTTCACCTCAAACAGTTCGATGGCCCGGATGTCGTCCACACCGGCGCGGTCCAGTGCGGTGCGAATGGCCTGCACGGGGCCCATGCCCATGATCTCGGGCGCCACCCCATTCCAGGCGTAGCCGAGAATGCGGGCCATTGGCTGCACGCCGAGCTCGGTCGCGCGGGCCTCCGACAACACGAGCATCGATGCGGCGCCATCATTGATTCCAGATGAGTTCCCCGCGCTCACCGTTCCATCGGCCCTGAATGCAGGTCTCAGTGCGGCGAGGGTCTCCATGGTGGTGTCGGGACGCGGGTGTTCATCGGTATCCACCAGCACCGGGTCGCCGCGTCGCTGGGGCACGGGAACGGGAACGATCTCATCGGCAAAGTGCTTGCGCTCGAGCGCAAGCCCCGCGAGCCGCTGGCTTTCGGCAGCGAAGGCGTCCTGATCCTCACGGGTCACACCGAAGCGTTCCGCCACGACCTCGGCGGTGCCTCCCATGTGCTGGTCGGTGAGCGCGCACCACAGGCCATCGGCGATGAGCGTGTCGCGAAGCGCCACGTCACCCATGCGGTGCCCCTGCCGAATGCCATCGGCAACGTGAGGGGCGCGGCTCATGTTCTCCATGCCCCCGGCCATCACCACGCCGGCATCTCCTGCGCGGACCGCCTGCGCGGCCATACCCACCGCGCGCAAGCCGGATCCGCACAGCATGTTGATGGTGGTCGCCGGGACGGAATCGGGTATCCCTGCGGCGACTGCGGCCTGTCGTGCAGGGCCCTGCCCGAGGCCGGCCTGCAGGATGCACCCCAGCAGAACGTCATCCACCTGGTCGGCTGGCACCCCTGCGCGGACGATGCTCTCGCGCATCGCGATGGCGCCAAGTTCGGTTGCGGGAACAGATGACAGCGCACCCATAAAGGCGCCGATGGGCGTCCGTACCGCGCCGGCAATGACGGGGATGGTCACGGGGTCAGGCGGTGAAGGACTTGCCGCAGCCGCACGACCCGGTGGAGTTCGGGTTGTTTATGCGGAAACCCGCGCCCTGGAACCCCTCCTCGTAGTCGAACTCGGCTCCGAGCAGGTACGGCACGCTCAGGCGGTCGACAATCACGTTCACACCGTGCTGCTCCACCACCTCGTCGCCATCCGCCGCGTGGTCGAACGTCATCGAGTATTCGAAGCCCGAGCAGCCACCCGGAAGAACCTTCACGCGCAGCCCGGAGCCGGGATCCGCCTCGGTCGCGAGAATCTCGCGGAGCTTGTCACCGGCAACGGGCGTGAGGGTGATCATCCAGTATCCTCCCAAATGGCCAAACCGCGCGTTCATGCGCATACGGCAGTGTGCCACGGCATGCGGATGGGTTCCACTCAACCGGCTCCGATCACACTCCAGTCGGCGGTGATTGAGTGACCGGCGCGGTCCCGGACCCGTGCGTGCAGCGCCAGAGTGCCCCTGGGGAGGGCAGATGCGCGGATCTGGAGGGTGTACGGAGTGATGCGCGCGCGGCGGGTCATATCCACGCCGTTCACGGTGATCGTGGTACGTGCGGGGTCGATTCCGGTGCCGCCCGTCTCGTCGGAGTACCGGATGGACAGCACTCCACGCACTACGTCGCGGTCTGCTGGCGTGCGGGCCACGATGCGGGGAGCACGGCCCGGAACCCGCCGGCCGCGGGGGGACGTCGGGAGCGTACGGCCGCCCCATGCAAGGGCCGCCAGCGAGGTGGCGAACAGCGATGTGGGCTGTCCTGATGCCACCCGTACGCCCCCATCAGCACGTTGCAGCCCCTCCAGCGCTGCAAGTGGGCTCCCTCCTGACGCCCACCCGCCGCGGTCCGGTCGCTCACCGAGCGCTCTGATGGCCAGCACGGCCCAGGCGGTGGGCACGGCTGCGCGGGCGAATGTGCCACCAGAATCCCGAAGCGAGAGCAACCGTGCACGGGCAGCTACGAGTACCGGGTCGCGCACCCCCATGCGGGCCGCCCGCACCGCCTGCATCACAGTCGCGGTGGTCACGACGTCGGATTGCGACGCACCGGTTGCTGACCAGCCGCCGTCAGGCAACTGCAGCGATTCGAGTATTGCCACCGCGCCGGTCACCCGGGGGTCATCTGGCGGCACGGCAGCAGCAATAAGGGCCATCACACCCCACGCCGTCACCGCGGTGCCCCCAGGAAATGAACCATCCGCCGACCGCTGGGCCGAAACCCGGTCGGCCATGGCCGGATCAAGCATGCCCGCGGCCCTCTGGGCCATCGACAGCCGGAGCACATCACCGATGGCGTCACCGGGAAGCGCCGCCACGGCGTCCGAAAGCCCCAGACCAGCACCGTGCCAGGCCGAGGGATCCTCATCGGCACCCGCCACGGCCATTGCCGCCCACGCGGTATCCGCTGCCTGGCCCGCACCCGCTGGCCCGATGGCGCCTGTCAGGGAGTCCTGCCGGGCCGAAAGGTGATCGAGCGCCTTATCGAGCGGGGAGCCCGTTGCGAGGGGGGGAGCGGCCACAATGGTGGCGAGCACGATGATGGCAAGAGCGCGGCGCATGTCCGCAACCTTGCCCGACCGCGCCGGACGCGGTACTTCGCAGTGTCGCCGGATGACCTCGCCGCACGGCTGGGGCACGACCGCATCACGATCGTTCAGGTGGCGTCTGCCCCACGCCCGTCAAGCAGTTCTCCAAAGCGCATGGCACTACGCAATGCGAAGTCCCCATGGTTGTTGTTGAACACAACGGCCACTTCGCTCGCCGCGCCGGCCATGTCGATGACCGGATCGACCCACTCCCCCAACTCCTCATCGGAGTACTGCCAGTTGAAGCGCTCGGCCACGGTACGGCTGCCCTGCCACGTCGCTGTGTTGCGCCCGTGCAATCGGAGGTACGCGAGGCCGGGTGAGGTGACCTCCACGATGGGCGGCATCGCACTCGCCACGTCCACGCGAGGGGCGTCAACGCACACCCATGCGGCATCGCGCTCCCCAAGCATCTCCACCGCCGCCTCGCGCTCGCCCGGTGCCGTCCACGAGGCGTTTCTGAACTCCACGGCGGTACGAAGGGGTGACAGGCGCTGGATGATGCGCCCGATCTCTGCACGCTGCTCGGGACCCGATGTCACATGCGAAGGCAGCTGCAACAGCACCGACCCCATCTTGGACCGGAGCGGTGAGATCACTTCGACGAATGCATCAATCACCGCATCCCTCAGCTCGCGCGACGGCTTGCGGATGCGACCCCGGCCGTCGGCCTCGTATGCGAGCTCGCGCAGCGGCTCGGGCAGCCGCGCCGGATCGGCGGCGTGCCCGCTGATCACCTGGTTCGCCTTCACATGAAACCGGAAGTCATCAGGCGTGCGCTCGGCCCACCCGTCCACGGTCGATCGGCGCGGTATGGCATAGAAGGTTGCATTCACCTCAACCATGGGAAATTGCGACGCGTAGTACCGCAGCCGCCCCTCGGCGTCGTTCTTCACGTTGTCCGGGTACCAGCCCGCCTTGATGAACTCGGGGTCTGTCCACGATGCGGTGCCGATGCGGATTCCATCTGCCGTGCTCACCCCGGATGCTTGCGCAGCTCATCCTCAAGCAGTGCGGCGTCCTCAGGTGAGATCTGGGGTGCCGGGGCGTCTCCCGCTCGCCTGCGGGCCCAGGCCCGCGTAACGAAGGGGATCGCGCCGAGCCCCACGACCACGAGCAGGATCGGCACGATCCACGCCACCAGGTCAAAACCCGACTTCGGCGGAGTGGCGAGCACCTCACGACCGAACTCGGCCACGAGCGCATCGAGGATTTGATCTTCCGATTGCCCCTTTGCCACCCGGACGGCGATGAACTCCTTGATGTCCAGTGCGGCCGGAGAGTTGGAAATATCAAGGGGCGTATTGCACGTGGGGCATCGTGTCTCGCGATAGATCTCCTGCGAGGTGACTCCGAGCGCAGGGGTCACCGCTGCGGCCAGGGCGAAGATCGTCAGCACCACCGCAAGCGAGCGACGAATCACTTCTCAGCCAGAACCTGGTCGAGGGGCACTGTGAGCTGCCGAAGCTCGGTGACCTGCCCGGTGATGTGGAGGGCAATACGGCCCCGCTTGTCGATGATGTACGTCTCGGGCACACCGGTGGCCTCCAGATCGCGCTTGCTGGCATCGCTGCCGTCACGCAGCGAGGGGTAGGTGATGCTGTTTTCGCGAAGGAATGCCAGCGCATTCCCGCTGAGGTCCTGAAGGTCGAGACCGAGCACCAGCGCACCCTTACCCCTGTAACGCTCCCACGCGGTCTCGAAGATGGGTGCCTCATCGCGACAGGGGCCGCACCACGACGCCCAGAGGTTGAGCACCACGGGGGTGCCCTTGAGCGATGACAGGGACACCCGTTGCCCGGCCGGCGGGAGCCCCGGGCCGCTCACGAGCACCGGGAGCGTGATGTCGGGCGCGGGCGGGCGTTGCCCCGAGACCAGCGCATCGTCAATCGCCGTTGAGCCCCCGCTCGCGGCGAGGCCCACCACGAGTAACGCGATGATGAGCACCGCCGCGACCCCGCCCGCGATGAGCCCGATAAGGCGCCGGCGGTCTGAACCGCTGTCGTCGGCCTCGACCATCAGCCGAACGGTGCGTAGGTGGCGCGAGCGGTACCAAGCAGTGAGGTACCGAGAATGGCCTGCATTCCGCCCCTGATACGGCGGCTCGAAGGCACCTTGGTCCACTTGCCGGCGCCACGCCACACGGCGGCGCCGCGGTCAAACCGCACCACGGCACGGCGTGATGCCACAACTGCGGTGGCGCCAATGGAGAGCGCCGCTCCGCTTCGGGGGTGGCCGCCAGCCGTCGGCGCCACGATTCCCATGCGCGCAGCGGGCACGCCGGATACACGCACGGCCGAGGGCTCGCCGATGAGCGAGAAGCCCCCACCGGCATCGAGGCCGACGTAGGCGCCGCCGGTACGGGAATCAGCGGTAAACAGCAGGTCACCTGCGCCATTGCTGCCGTCAAGCGTCATCCCCGAGAGGCTGAATCCGCTGCCGTCACCCAACCGCACGCCTGCTCCGGCATTCCCCGACACCACGCTGTCGCGAACCCCAATGCGCAGGCCGCCACCGCCGATGAGCACACCGTTACGGGCATTGGACGACGCGGTGACCCCAACCAGCGAGATATCGGACGTACCGGAATCCTCGCTGGCGATGCCATCCATCCCGTTGCCAGTCGCGCGAAAATTGGTCACATCAAGCCTTGCCACATCGTCCGCCAAGCGTAGGCCACCTTGCCCCGCCCCTGACACCGAGCCGCCAGTGATGGCGTATGGGCCCGCTGCAGTCAGCGCCGCGAGGCGGATACCAGCGCGTTTGGTCGCCGTGACCACTGCGTCGGCAATCACGATGCCAGTGCCCCCGGTGACCGCGATCCCATCCACACCAGCGCCGTCCACTGCGATACCGCGCAGCACGATGCCGCCCTCTGCGTTGGGTGGCGTGATGTTGACGCCGGTGCGCGACGCACCTCGGCACACGATTCCCTCGAGGATCACTGATCCACGCGTGATGTCAATGCATCCGCCGCCGGTGTCATCGGTACCGCCGTAACCAGCGATTACGGCGCTGCCCGGAGGATCGGCCGCGACGGTGAGATTGCGCTGCGTGATTGCGGCGTCGCCATACGTGCCGGCCCCGATGGCGAGTGCCCACGCGCGCACGTCTGATCCGCGCTGCGCCTGCACCGCACCGAGGGCGTCGCGAATGGCGTCGGCCCCCGACTTGGTGTCAATGAGCGTGCCCAACTCATCGCGTACCTCAACGGTGCCGGGAACCGGCGCAGCGCCCGCCGTGGCGGCTGCGACGGCGAGGAGCAGCGTTGCGGCTGCAATCCGGCGGGTCAGTCCGACGACCTCGCCGACCCGAGGAGCGCGCGCACAGACTCCCCGGTGTCATCGCTTCGCATCAGCATCTCGCCCACAAGGATTGCATCGACACCCGCCACCTCGAGGCGATCAACGTCCCCGCGCGACGTGATGCCGCTCTCGGCCACCACAATTGTTCCGGCCGGCGCATCCGGCAGCAGCCGTAGTGCTGTCTCCGGATCCACCTCGAGCGTGTGCAGATTGCGGTTATTGACGCCGATGATCTCGGCCCCCGCTTCCACCGCGATCTCCATCTCCTCCTCGTCGTGCACCTCCACAAGGCAATCGAGGCCGACGCCCGCGGCAACCTCCTGCAACTCCACCAGCCGCTCAGGGCTGAGAGCCGCGACAATCAGCAGGATCGCATCGGCGCCCGCAACCCGCGCCTCGAGGATCTGATACCGCGTGACGATGAAGTCCTTGCGCAGCAGCGGCAGGTCAACCGCCGCGCGCGCCTCGACAAGATCATCCAGCGAACCCCCGAACCATGCGGGCTCGGTGAGAATCGAGCACGCCGATGCGCCGGCCTGCTCGTACGCCTGGACGATCTGAGCGACCGTGGCGTCGGGGCGGATGGGGCCTTTCGACGGGCTCGCGCGCTTCATCTCGGCGATGAGCGAGATGCCCTCGGCAATGAGCGCCTCGCTGAATGGGCGACTGCGCCCCGGCGCCGGAATGCGTTCACGCAGCGCTTCAGCGGCCACCACCTTTGCGCGGGCATCGACATCAGCGCGGGTGCGTTCGATCACCTGGTCGAGAAACGTGGGCATGTGGGGTGCGCTTCCCTCTCTATGCCGCGGGGGCGAGGCGGCCGGTTGTGTTTATGAAGCGTTCGAGAACATCCTTTGCCGCGCCCGAGGTGGCGGCCTCCTCGGCACGGGCCATGCCGTCCTGCAGCGACGGTGCGATACCCGCCATCCACAGCGCGGCAGCCGCGTTGACCACAAGGATGTCGCGCACCGGCCCGGCGGCGCCGCCGATCGCACGCACC
This sequence comes from Actinomycetota bacterium, assembly GCA_005800465.1. GTDB lineage: Bacteria > Actinomycetota > Thermoleophilia > Miltoncostaeales > Miltoncostaeaceae > SYFI01. The sequence goes on from SYFI01000126.1 coordinate 21,429, forward strand.
AGAATACGCGCATTGTCATCGGCCCCCCCGCCCGCCAGATCGCCTGGGGACGGCGTTATCAGGCCGAGCGACACCGGGTCAATCACAAACGCGTCAAGGCGGTCCTCCTCGATGAGCACAGCGTCGGTGGCCTCAATGGTGCTGATCTCGTCAAGTCCGTCGCGGCCGCACACCACGATGGCGCGCTCGGTGCCCAGCCCGCGGATCGCCTGCCCGACACGTTGGAGGTAGTCACGACTGTTCACCCCGATCACCTGACGGCGCGCCCCTGCGGGATTCGCGAGCGGGCCGAGCACATTGAATGCGGTCCGCACGCCGAGCGCTTTGCGCGCAGGGCCCACATGCCGGAATGCCGGGTGGTGACCCGGCGCAAACATAAACCCCAACCCGACCGTCTCGATGCACTCGGCAACCGCCTCGGGGACGAGATCCACCCTGGCGCCCATTGCCTCCAGCACATCGGCGCTGCCGCACGACGACGTCACCGCACGATTGCCGTGCTTGGCCACGTGGGCGCCGGCGCCGGCGGCAAGAAATGCTGCACCGGTGGAGATGTTGACCGTGGACGGTCCGCCGCCTGTACCGCAGGTATCCACTAGGGTGAGCGCAGGATCAACCGTGACAGCCTCAGCCCGTATGCGCACGGCGTCGGCGATACCCGCCAGCTCCTCCGCCGTCTCCCCCTTCGCACGCAGGGCGATGAGGAACCCAGCGACCTGGGCATCCTCCACCGCCCCATCCATGATCACGCCAACCGCCGCCTGCGCGCCAGCCCGGCCAATGTCCTCGCGGGAGAGCAGGCGTTCGATTGCGTCGGTGAGAATTGGATCAGGCACTAAATTCGTATCTCCAGGAAGTTGCCCAGCAGGGTACGACCCGCATC
>SYFI01000127.1 GCA_005800465.1 Actinomycetota bacterium
CCAGGCCACGAGCGGCGCGCGCGCGCCCACCAACGTGACGCCCGCCGATGCGTGAGGCTGCTGCGGACCACTATCGGTTACTACCTCGCCCTGCTCCATCGCGGTCGCCAACGCGGCCGCCCCGGCAGCACGGAACCGGGCCGGGCGCTCCCGCCCTTCCCCCGCCGCGCGTCCGTACAGCAAGCAGGGCACGCCCACCTCGGTGCCGATAAGGAATGCCGCGAGCACCGCTGCATCCACCGCCGCGTCCATGTCGGCCTCGCACATGGCCACAAAAGGCAGCACGTCGAGTGCACCCACGCGTGGGTGCACTCCCGCCTGATTGCCCAGATCGATGAGATCACGGGCAGTAGTGGCCAGGGCAACCCCCGAATCAACCAGCGCCAGGGGCGATCCGGCAAGGGTGATGACCATCCGGTTGTGGTCGGCATCGGCATGCAGGTCGAGCACCCGCACCCCCGCAACGGCGGCCGATGCCACGAGCCGATCGATCAGGTCGGCGCGGCGGCCCTCGCTACAGTTAGGCACGGCCATCAGGGCGGCGTTCTGCCGCCAGACCAATCTCCGCGCGGCGGCCTGGGCCGTCGTCGCAGACACCGTCACATCACCACCCATCGGGGTCGTTTCTGCGCACGCTTCTCAGGCTGCTCACATTTCTTCGGCCATACAAGTGGTCGGTTGCCGTCACGGCAATTGCCGCGCTTGCATTGATGGGCTGCACGATCACGTTGCCGTACATCACCAGGCGGGTGATTGACGACGTCCTGAACGGCCAGCAGCAGGATGCCCTGCTCCCCCTTGTTATCGGCGTGATCGTGATCGGTGTCATCCGGGCCATCTTCGCGCTCATGCGCCGCATCATGGCGGGACGCGTGAGCCTCTCGGTGGAGTTCGACCTTCGCGGCCTCGTGTTTGCGCATCTGCAGCGCCTCTCGTTCGGGTACTTCGACCGCATGCCGGTGGGCCAGTTGATGTCGCGGGCCACCAGCGACCTGCAGACCGTGCGCTTCTTCCTTGGCTACGGCCTCGTGTTTCTGTTCATGCACCTGTTCACGCTGGTCTTTGTCACCGTGGTACTGCTGTTTATCAACGTGCCGCTCACTGTTTTGGCGCTGCTCATGGGCCCCGCGCTGGCCCTGGTGGCCATCAGGTCGAGCCGCCGCACCCATCCGGTGCTCGTTGACGTTCAGCAGAAGGAGGCCGACGTCACCCAGACGGCCGAGGAGAGCATCGCCGGAATCAGGGTGGTGAAGGCATTCGGGCAGGAGGTGGCTCAGGCCGACCGGTTCTCGGTGCGGGCCGATGCCGAGTTCTCCCGCAGCATGGATGCCGCCCGCATGCAGAGCTTCTACCAGTCGCTGATGGGATTCCTGCCGGTTCTCGGCGTGGCGGTGGTCATCGCAGTGGGCGGCACAATGACCATCAACGGCGTGCTCACACTGGGTGAGTTCGTGCAGTTCTACCTGTACCTCGCGCTCCTCACATTCCCATTCCGCTCCATCGGAATGCTGATCGGCAACGCCCAGCGTGCATCGGCCAGCGGCCAGCGAGTGTTCGAGATCCTCGACACCGAGCCCGAGATCCAGGAGGCCGCCGCCGCCGTGCCCCTGCCCGCGAATGGAGGCGGCGCCGTGCACATCGAAGGAGTCACCTTCGGGTACGACCCCGATCGCCCCGTGCTGCATGGGGTGACCCTCGACATCCCGGCGGGCAGGGTGGTGGCCTTCATCGGTGCCACCGGTTCGGGCAAGAGCACCATCACCCAACTGATTCCCCGCTTCTACGACCCCCAGCACGGACGGGTGACGATCGATGGCGTGGATGTGCGCGACGCACCGCTCGACGACGTGCGCCGCGCCGTGGGCATGGTTGGACAGGAGCCGTTCCTGTTCTCCGACACTGTGCGGGCGAACATCGCATTCGGGCGCCCCGAGGCAACTGATGACGAGGTGGCCGAGGCGGCACGCCTCGCCCAGGCTGATCCATTCATCCGGGCACTGCCCGAGGGGTACGACACGGTGGTGGGCGAGCGCGGATTCACCCTGTCGGGAGGACAGCGCCAGCGCGTGGCCATCGCCCGGGCATTTCTCGTGGATCCCCGGGTGCTGGTGATGGATGAGGCCACCGCATCGGTGGATGCGTCAACCGAGCGCGAGATCTCGGAGGCGCTCAGATCGGTGATGCGCGGGCGCACCACAATCATCATCGCCCACCGCCTCTCCACCATCAGTCTGGCCGAGGAGATCGTGCTGGTTGACGGCGGTCGCATCGCGGCGCGCGGCACCCACGACGAACTGTATGCCAGCAGTTCGCTGTACCGCGAGATTCACGATCAGGGCCTCGCCCGGCCCGATGAACTCGTATCGAGCGACGCCTGATGGGATCGCGCCCGGTGGGACACGGACACGCCGGCGGCATGCTGGGCCCTGTGCGCGACGAGGAGGACGAGCCGCGCGTCAGCCGGCGCCCCCGCCGCAACATGCGCCGCCTGCTGCCGTACTTCCGCCCGTACCGCCGACGCGTGATCTGGACGATCATCCTCATGCTCGTGGTGACTGCAGCCGGACTCGCTGGCCCGGCGCTTGCGCAGGTGGCCATTGACGATGGCATCTCCGAGGGCAGCGTCACCGCGCTTGTCGTGATCGTGAGCGTGTTCGTGGTTATCGGCCTCATGGGCTGGATTGCCGGGTACTGGCAGTCGTATCTGTCGTCATGGGTGGGTGAGCGCGTGCTGCTTGACCTGCGCCGGCAGCTCTTTCGCCACATGATGCGATTGGAGCTCGGCCACCATGAGCGCACACCAACCGGGCGCAGCGTGAGCCGACTTACATCCGATATTCAGGCCGTCAATCAGCTGGTAGTTGAGGGCGCCACATCGCTGGTGATCAACGGCCTGTCGCTTATCGGCGTCATCATCATCCTCACCCTGTACGACTGGAAGCTGGCCATCGCCGCCTTCCTTATCTTTCCCATCCTCGCCGTGGGCACGGGGTGGTTCCGCGTGAAGGCCACGGCCGCTTACCGGGTGACCCGCGAGCGTGTGGCCACCGTACTTACCGTGCTGCAGGAGACCCTCTCGGGCGTGCGCGTGGTGCAGGCGCATGGGCGTCAGGAGGAGGCCCGTCGTCGCTTCCGCGAGGCCAACGCCGACTACCGCAAGGCCAACATGACCACGGTGACGGTGTCGGGTATCTACTTCCCGGCCGTCGAACTGCTGGCAGCGCTCGGCACCGCACTCGTCCTCTGGTATGGCGGCAACCGGGTGCTGGACACCGACCTGAGCGTGGGTGTGATGGTGGCCTTTATCGGGTACCTCGCATCGTTCTTCGATCCGATCCAGCAGTTATCGCAGCTGTACAACACCTTTCAGTCGGCCATGGCCGCGCTCGAAAAGATCTTTGGAGTGCTGGAGACCGACCCGGGTATCTCAGACCGCCCGAACCCAGTTGACCTGCCCGACATCTCCGGGCACGTACGGCTGGATCACGTGTCATTTGGATATGGACGCGAATACGTGATCAGAGACGTGAGCCTAGACATCGCGCCGGGCAGCACCGTGGCGTTGGTGGGTGCGACCGGCGCGGGAAAGTCCACCCTCGCGAAACTCATCGCGCGCCTGTACGACCCCGACGAAGGCGTGGTGTCGGTTGACGGCATCGACCTGCGCGCTGTGCGGGAGGAGTCGCTCCGGTCGGAGATGGGCATCGTGCCTCAGGAGGGGCATCTGTTCAGCGGCACCATCGCCGACAACGTGCGATTCGCCCACCCTCAGGCCACTGACGACGACGTGCGCCGCGCACTCGACACGGTGGGGGCCCTTGAGTTCGTCGACTCACTGCCCGACGGTGTCGACACCGACGTGCAGGAGCGCGGCGCACGCCTCTCTGCCGGGCAACGACAACTCATCTGCTTCGCCCGCGCACTCGTGCCCGATCCCAGGCTGATCATCCTCGACGAGGCCACGTCATCAATTGACATCGGTACCGAGCGGCGGATTGAGGAGGCGCTCGACCGCCTTCTCGTGGGTCGCACCGCGGTGATCATCGCGCACCGCCTCTCCACCATCCGACGGGCCGACCGCATCGTCGTGGTGGATGACGGCCGGATTGCGGAGCAGGGGACCCACGACGAGCTGATGCGGGCCGGTGGCCTGTATGCCGGTCTCTACGCCGATTGGGAGCAGGCTTCCACGTGACCGCGCCTGTCGCGTAGGTTTCCAATTATGCCACCACGCAAGTCCCAGCGTCTGTCAGTCGGCGCGTATTTGATTGACGCCCTCAGGAAGCGTGGGGTCAACCATGTGTTTGGTGTCCCTGGCGACTTCATTCTCGGCCTTTACGAGATCGGCACCGAGCGCGGAATGAACATGGTCAACTCCACGCGTGAGGAGGCGGCCACATACGCCGCCGATGGGTATGCCCGCGAGAAGGGCCTCGGCGCGGTTGCAGTGACCTACGGCGTGGGCATGGTGGCCACGATGGCGGCGCTCGGCGGGGCCAATAATGAGATGGTGCCCGTGGTCGTTATCGGCGGAGCCCCGGGCATGGGGGAACGTGATGGCCGGCGCATCCATCACTCGGTAAGCGGCGACCTCGACGCTCCGCGACTCATGGCAGATCACCTCACCTCGCACTCGATACTTCTCGACAACGCCGACACCGCGTACGCAGAGATCGACTGGATCCTCGACCACTGCATGCACGAACTTCTCCCGATCTTTATCGAACTGCCGCGCGACTTGATCTCGGCGGTCCCCACGCAGGTCTATTCGCCGCCGCACACCACCCCCCGGACAATCAGCATCCCCGAGCACACCGACGCCTGCGCTGACGATCTGGTGGCAACCATCCGCGCTGCGCGCCGGCCCATCATCAACGTGGGCAACGAGGTGGTGAAGCGCCGCCTGGGTACCCGCGTGCTCGCGCTTGCCAAAAAGATGAATATCCCCGTGGTTGAAACCGTCATGGGGAAGGGCGGCGTGAATGAGGACGAAACGTCGCTCACGCTGGGCGTGTACAGCGGCGCGGGCACAATCCCCGCCCTGCGGACGTTCGTTGAATCGGCCGATTTCGTGATGCAACTGGGCGTAAATGTCAACGACATCACCACCGGCGGGTTCTCGAGCGAGATCAACGAGACGTGGTCGAGCAACGTCTATCGCGGACTCGCACGAGTGCACCACCGCACCTACACGGGCGTGTGGCTGCCCGACCTGCTCAGCGCGCTTGAGCGCCGCGCGTTGCCGAAGAAGCGCGTCCCAGCCAAGTTGCCGAATGGGTGGGTCCGCACGGTGAAGCTGACGGGGCGCCTGACCACCGACATGGTGGCCGTCGCGCTTAACGAGTTCATCATCCCGTCCGACATCGTCGCGTGCGACGTGGGCGTGGCAGCGCATCTGGCGATGGACGTGAAGATGCGGCGCGCGACCCAGCTCCACATCGCACGCCTGTACGTGGGAATGGGATTCGCCATGCCGGCCGGAATCGGCGCCGGACTCGCGCGGGGCAAGGGGCGCCCGATCATCCTGGTGGGCGATGGCTCCTTCCAGATGACCGGTTTCGACCTCTCCACCGGTATCCGTGAAGGGCTCAAGCCAATCGTCATCGTCATGGACAACCATGGCTACGGTGCCGAGCGCAGCATCAAGGACGGCCCCTTCAATGACGTCAGTGTGTGGAACTACGCGGCGGTGGCCGACGTCGTGGGAGGCAAGGGAATTCAGGTGGCAACCGGTGTGGAGCTGCGCGACGCGCTGAGCGCCGCACGACGGGACAACCGGAACTCCCACATCATCCAGGCCGATCTTGACCCCCTTGACGTGCCGCGTGCGCTGAAGGCTCTTGGGAAGGGACTTGCGGCCCTGATGAACGCGAAGTAATCGCGCGGGCCTGTGCTACTTTTCCGCGCGGCCGGGAGGCAATGGGGGATCGTCTAGTTGGTAGGACACTGGGTTCTGGTCCCAGGAGCGGGGGTTCGAGTCCTCCTCCCCCAGTGAGTCCTCTTCCGAGGTCCTCACGGTCAACATGATGTACCCAGTAGGCCTACGTGGCGCATTCGTCTAGGGGCCTAGGACGCTGCCCTCTCACGGCGGTAACACGGGTTCAAATCCCGTATGCGCTACTCAATCGATGCGGCCCACGTGGCCGCATCGGTCGTTTTGCAGGAGGTCCGGCGCAGCCGGTATGCCACGCTCCTCTCCGTGAGCGACGAAACCTCTGGCGCGTTCGGCGCTCGCAGGCTGCTCCGCGACCGCAACGTGACTCGCCTGCTGGGCTCTCAGCTTCTCAGTACGCTCACCTTTGGTGTGGTGGCCGCCGCCCTTGGCTGGCAGGCATTCCAGCGCACCGGCAGTCCACTCACGCTGGGGCTCATCGGCCTCGCGGAATTCATTCCCGCCCTGATCTTCGCCCTTCCGGCCGGTCAGATGGCCGACCGGCTTGACCGGCGCAAGGTCGCCGCAGTCGGCATGGCCATTGTGGTGCTCATGTCCATTGCCCTGGCACTCGACGCCGGTGCGGGCGACACCTCAGCGCTCCCCCTGTACTTCATGGCCGCGGGCCTCGGCGCCGGCCGGGCATTTGCGAGTGCTGCCTTCTCCCCCATGCTCGCCGCGGCGGTGGCGACACGGGACCTTCCCCGCACTATGGCTCTGTCGTCATCC
>SYFI01000128.1 GCA_005800465.1 Actinomycetota bacterium
CAGGTGGTGGGCATCAACTGGTATCTCACCGTGCACGAGGAGAAGAACGCCGACGGCGACGTGCGGCCGCACCTTGACGAGCCCGATGAGTGGGAGCACCTCGACTCGCGCCTCTTGGCGCGCATGGTTGAGGCATTCTGCGGCCTGCCGGGGTCGAAGCGGCGTGTGGAGCTGCTCGAGAACGAGGGCATGCTGCCCATGCGCACCGTGTTCTTCACCGAGCCCCTCCCCACCGGTGCGCTGCCCACTGCAGAACGCATGGCTGCTCGCGACGAGTGGCACCGCCAAGCCATGCGGCAGATGGCCGCGGCCGACCTCGTCTTCCTCGACCCCGACAACGGGTTCGAGGTTCGGAGTCGTGGGCCTCGCTCGAAGTGGCGGTGCAAGCACGCCACCTACGCCGAGGTGAATGACTATCTGGCCGCTGGTAAGTCGGTCGTGCCCTACCAGCACGCGCGCCGCATAAAGTGGCCCATGCTGGTGGCCAAGGTGACCGCCGAGATGCGCGAGGCCGGAGTGCAGATGGCAAGCCCCGGCTTTGTGGCGTTTGGCGATCGCGGGTTCTTCCTGCTGTCGCGTGACCCTGCGCAGGTGGCCGAGATGACCCGGGGCGCCCTCGCGCTTCAGAAGCGTGTAGCCGCCCGGGTGCGTGAGGCGCGCGCGGCCGGGCTCGCCTGCGCCACCCTTCGCATCACCGTCATCCCCGGCGCCGGCTCACCACCGACTTCCAGCTCGACCAGTTACCCGCGGCATCCGCAACTCTGATGCTCACGCGACGGCCCTTCATGGGCACGCGTACCGAGGGCGCGTAGGCAACTGTGGTGCCGGCAGCAGCAACCTTGCGGGCCACCTGCATGCTGCGGGGGCCCGACACCGCGTCGCGTACCCGGGTGGTTACACGCACGGCCTTGGTGGCGAGTGGTGTCGCCACCGCCGTGTCGATGACCGGCGGGATGGTGTCGAGGATGATGTCGTCGGTGTAGGTCTCCCGGGCATCGAGGCCCGCGCCCGAGAACCGCACGTACACCACGTGTGGCAGGAGGGAGTTGTTGTCGGCTGCCAGCTGCACCGTGGCCGTGGGTGCCACGGGCACGGTGGTGGCGCCCTTAAACCCGCCGTCGGTGGCGATCTTCATGCCCGTGGCGCCGTCCGGCCATGAGAGCGAGAGGGTCACATCGGGGTCACGCGTAAAGCGGTCGCCATCGTTGATGGTCACGCCCGGGTCGCCCGAGGGCGGTGTCTTTCGCAGTTCAATTGACGCGGAGTCGGTTGCAATGCCGCCACCCGGGGCGGTCACCTCAACTGCAACTCTCATGGTTTTGGTGGGCCGCACCCGCACCACGGCCACCGTGCCGGTGTCGGTGTCAAATGTGCCGTTGCCGTCGGTGTCCCACGAGTACCTGAGCGGGCTGCCGTTGGCGATGGCCGCGCGGGCGCTGATGTCAACCGGGTTCCCGGCGATGACATACCGCGGCGGGTTCACCAGGGCCACGGTGGGCGTGTCGGCCACCGTGATCTGGACCAGAGGCGAGTCAATGGCATTGCCCAGCAGGTCGGTCGCCCTCACCGCCACAGTGTGTGTGCCGTCGGGGAGCAGCGACGGGTCGAGTGATGCGCTGCAGTCGCCCCCGCATTGGCTGGCGCCCATCTGCGCCTGCGTGATGCCGTCAAGCAGCAACTGGTAGCCATCCATGCCCACGCCACCATCGGTGGAACGCGACCACGTGATCGCGGTGCCGCTCCGCTGGGGCTCACCATCCGTAATGACGCTGGGCTCGGTGGGCGGCGTGCGGTCAACGCGGAAGTCGGCCGTCGGGAGGTAGCCCGCCTGCCAACTGCACCGCGAACCACTGCAGATGTGGTCACTCTCCACGTAGATGCGCGCCGTGTACGCGCCATCAGCCAGCGACTGCCACGTGTACGACGACTCGCCGCCAACACCAAACGTGTGCGAACTCCCTGCGTAGCGGCCGCCAACTCGCAGCTCGGCCCTGCCGGTGCCAGAGGAGAACGACGGCCTGAAGCGCACGGTGGCCCCCGCCTGCCCCGTCCATGGCACGCCCGCCACCATGACCGCGGGGTCGATCCACACACCCGACTGCTGGCCAAGGGCAGCCGGGGTTACTGTCATGGCCGTCATTGCCGCCGCGGCAAGGGCCACACGTGTTGGTCGGTTCATCTGCGCCTCCAGTGCATTGCGCACCACAGGGAGCGGTGCTGCGAGGGGGTCACATGGCGGGTGGGGGTGGCCTTACAGACCCGTTACACCATCCGTTCAGTGTGACACACCCGTGCAACGCCACGGGCGATACACCGCAGTCCACATGGACAGCCCACCTGGGACCACCGCGTGGCAGGTCAACTGGCACGCCGAGGCGATGCCCGAACTGAAGGCCCTCATGGATGTGCGGGAGGCCCGCGCAATCGCAGATGCCATAGCGAAGTTGCAAGTTGAAGGGCCGATGCTTGGATGGCCACACAGCAGCGCTGTTCGTGGACCACTCGGCCGCGGGCTACGGGAACTGCGACCGCGCGCAGGGCGATCGCGTTGGCGGCCAATCTACGAACGAACCGGGGCGAACCACCTTACGGTTCTCTCGATCGCGCCGGATGCCGTGATCGACCCACGGGGATTCAGGCAAGGCCTTCAGCGAGCGAGCGCTCGTCGCGATGAAGGGAGGCAGTAATAACGTCGCTGTTATCATCTGCTGGTATGCCCACCGCGAAACGCACAACCACGGTGCCGCACGACGAGGTACTGGCCGACTTGCTCGCGAAGAACTCAGCGTTTCGCACCGAGATCGAGCGGGCGAAGCTGGCAAGCGCCATCGCCCTTGCGGTGTTCACCTATCGCACCGATCGTGGCCTTTCGCAGCGCGCGCTTGCCGACATGCTCGGTATGCGTCAGCCGCAGGTGGCCCGTATGGAGGCCGGCGAGGTGAACCCGACCATGGACACGCTCACCCGGCTTTCCGAGGCGCTCGGGCTGCACGTGACCATTCGCATCACGCCCGACGACCCCAGCCCCGGCTTGGCCCCCATCGACTCCGCATTCACCACGGTCACCGTGGCGCAACCGGCCATCTCGTAGCGCGCCGCACCATCGACATCGGCTCCGCCCGGGCCTACTTGACCGCGTACACCCGGGTTGCCGCCGCGAGGACCACGGGGCCCTTGCGCCCCTGAACCGTGACCGACCAGCTGCCCTTGGGAACCGTGATGGTGCACCGCTGGCGCTTCGCGCCCTTCACCTTGGCAGCCACGCAGCGCCCCTTGCGGGTACTGGCCTTGCCCTTGGTGGCGCGATGTTGCATCTTGATGCGATTGTTGTGGCATCCTGATGCACATGACTGACAAGAAGATGGACAAGATGGGGCGCGTGAGGACCACCGTCACCTTCGACCCCGACGTCGCCAAGATCTTGGAGCGCCTGCAGAAGGAGCGCGGCGTAGGCCTGAGCGACGTGGTGAACGACGCCGTACGAAACGCATCGGCGCCTCAGGCCAAGCGCAAGCGGTTCGTGCAGACCACATCTGACATGGGCGTTCCATTCATGCCCATCGACAACATTGGTGAGGTGCTTGACGTGCTCGAAGAGGACTACTGGCGCAAGAAGCTCGCCTGATGATCATCGACGCCAACGTGCTGCTGTACGCCGCCAATGCGAGTGCGCCAGCCCACCCCGTTGCAAAGCGATGGCTACAGGATGCCCTGAACGGCCCCACCCAAGTGGGCCTGCCCTGGCAGAGCCTCACGGCGTTCCTACGCCTAAGTACGTCGCCCCGCAGCTACCCCAAGCCACTCACTCCGGGGCAGGCGCTCACGCAGATTGATGCATGGCTGGCGTCACCCACGGCCTGGATTCCCACAGAAGGGGCTCAGCATCTGTCGATCGTGACCGATCTGCTCGTGTCGCACGGCATCACGGGCCCGCTGGTTATGGACGCCAAGATCGCTGCGCTGGCAATTGAGCACGGGGTGGAAGTAGTGTCCACCGATGGCGACTTCGCCCGGTTCACTGAAATACGCTGGAGAAACCCGCTGGCCCAGGAGGGGTAATGGGGTTTCGCATACGGAAGTCGATCATGGTGGCGCCGGGGCTGCGACTGAACCTGTCGAAGAACGGCATCGGCACATCGCTCGGCGGTAACTACGGGCGGGTGTCTGTGCACTCGTCCGGGCGCGACACCTTCTCCACCCGCACGGGAATCCCCGGCATCACCTACATGCGCAGCATCAAGCGTCACCCCGAGCCCGCGTGCGCACGGCGGCAGGCCGGCGCGTCGCCCCCACCTCTCCCACCGCTGCCCGAGGAGTTCACGCGCAAGAAGCCCGGCATGTTCGCCAAAGCCGGGGAGAAGGCGCTGTACGAGGCGGTGATCAACCAGAACCGCACCATGGCGCGGGCGGCCGGTGATGAGCACCCCGACGTGCGGCTGGCCGGTTACACGCTGGCGGGGCTGTGGATGATGGAGGACGATCCCGGTCAGGCAATCACGCTGCTGCAGTGGGTCATGGATTCTGACGGCGACCCGGCCACCGACGCCTTCGTGCAGCAGTACCTGAGCACCAGTGTGGAGCTTGGGCTGGCGGAGGGCGTGAGTGTCGGCCTGCCCATCTGCCGCGAGGCTGTGGGGCTGTCGCTGGCCGAGATGATGCAGGAGGCCGGGAGAATTCAGGACGCCATCCACCTGGTGGAGGGAATGGAGCCCACCGGGTCGACGGCCGTGTCACTCGCCGAGCTGTACGTGCTTGAGGGCGAGTGGCAGCAGGTGATCGCGCTCACCGATGGGCTTGCAAACGGTGACGATGCCACTGCCCTGCTGCTCGCCTACCGGGGCGTGGCCTTTCGGGAGGCCGGCGTGCCCGACGCCGCGGTAGAGGCGTTCAAGATTGCGCTTCGGGCGCCGTCAAGAAGCGCGCAGGTGCGCCACCTGGCATTGATCGAGCGGGCACGAACGCTTGCTGCGATGGGGCGAAAGGCCCCGGCGCGGAGAGACGTTGGCAAGGTGCTGGCAGAGGACAGCACGAACGCGGTGGCTCAGGCGCTGAGCGAAGAACTCAACGCCTGAGCCCGCGGTGACTACTGGCCTGCCATCGCCTTGGCGTACTCGGCCTCGATCTCGTCCTTCTGCACGCCCTTGATCTCGCGCTCGATGTGACGCTCGGCGCGGGAGAAGGCCTTGTCGATTGCCTCCTCCAGCTGCCAGTTGCCCACAACCACGAGGCCGGCCTGGCCCTCGTCGAGCAGCTCGCCCAGGTCCTTCATGTCGCTGCGTGACATGCCCTTGAAGATGTGGCCGCCAACGCCACCCGCGAGTGCGCCAATCGCAGCGCCGGCGAGGATGGATGGTGGAAATAGGATGCCGACCACGGCACCCACCACGGCGCCGCCCCATGCGCCCTTGCGCGTGGAGGTCTCGTCCTTGTTCACGTGCACCTTGCCGTCATCACCCTTGCGGATGACCGCTGCGTCGTAGCCACCGATGATGCCGGCGGCGTGCAACTCCTTGATGGCCTCGTAGTCGAGCTGGGCATCTGCCTCGTTCTCGTACGCGCCTGCAAATACGAACGTCGCGTCTTCGCGTGCCATATGTGTGCCCCCTGTCCCGTAGACCCCCGATGGGGCCCTATGTGAGACTCTAAGTATATGCAACGCAAGTCGCGCGTAACTGGGGCACGACATGACAACTGCGCAGCACCACACCGCATCGTGAGCACCCTCGTGGGTATCGCGCGCGCAATGACACCGCTCCGTCACACCGACTGACTCCACCCGGGGACTGACCCCACGTGGGGTCAGTCGCTGTGACAAAAGGCGCGTGGGCCGTTTATTGCATCCACTTGGCCAATGCGCATACCTGCTCATCACAAAGTCCAAACGATGTTCTTCGGTACCTCTTCGATGCATCTCACGGGCCTCTTGGGACCACGCGCGACAGTTGTCTGCGTAAGAACCCAACCAACCAGGAGGACCCACCATGAACTTCAGAGGTCGCAAGATCACCGCCGCACTTCTCGCAGGCGGCGCAATAATCGCCGGTGCCGGCATTGGTAGTGCCGTCGCTGCCAACAGCAACCAGGCCGGTACGACCTCCACCACTCCGGCAGCGCAGCAGTCGCGGGCCGGTGGCGGACACCACCAGCACAACCCAGTTGTGAAGGCCGCCGTGCAGAAGCTGCTCGGAGTGAATGACGCCGCCATGCGCACCGCCCGCGACTCAGGTCAGACGCTGGCGCAGCTCGCGGCAACCAAGGGCGTGAGCCAGGCCGATCTGGTGAGCACCATTGTGAGCGCGCTGAAGGCGAGCAAGCCCGCCGGTGCGCCTGCGCTGTCCGATGCGCAGCTCACCGAGAAGGTGACCCAGCGCGTAACGAGCACGCGTGCAGAGGGCAACCATGGTCCCAGCCGCGGCAATGACCAGGTGCGCGCCAAGGTGGGAGCGGCTATCGCCAGCACGCTCGGCATCACTACCGCCGAGCTGAAGGCCGCGCACAAGGCAGGCACTACCCCGGCAACCCTCGCCTCGCAGAAGGGCGTGGCCAAGGCCGACCTCGTGTCGGCCGTGAGCACTGTGCTGAAGGCCAACACGCCAGCCAACGCTCCGGCCATGACCGACGCGCAACTGACGCAGAAGGCCACCAACATCGTCGATGGCGTGCACCCCGGCCCGGGTGGTTCGCACTCGCAGGGCCGCCGCTAACCCCGGCGCACCGGCCCGCTTGCCTACTTGGGGGAGGCGGGCGGGCCGGTGATCGTTCTACTCCAGCGACCCCCGCGGGCGAATCCACTGCATCGGCTGGCCGGTGACGGCCTCGATGGGGTCATAGTCCTCGTCGTAATGCAGCACGGGGATGCCAGCCGACTCGGCTGCAGCCGCGATAAGCAGGTCGGGGTGGCTCACCTGGCGTTGATGCAGGGCACCCTGCGCAGCCAGGGCGTCGTACACATGAAGCACCCGGTCCCACTCAGGCTGGTTGATGGGGCACTGCGGGAGAGCGGTAAGATCGGACCTCGCTTGCGCGTAGTCATCTGGGTTCCGTGACGAATAGAGCAACTCGAGCATTACTGGGGCGCAGGTCGCCACCCGACCATCTTTCGCGAGCGCGAGAAGCTCGTCATGAACATCCGCAGCCCGTTTCGCCCAGGACCACGCGCTCGTATCCACCAGGAACATCAGAAGGTCCGGGGGCGACGGAGGGCGCTCACCATCTCTGGGGTGAGATCCGAGAACCCTCGCTCCGCAAGCCGCACCCCGGCATCCCTTCGCACAACCTCGGCCAGGCTGCGGTTGATGGCATCCGTTGCCGACGTGGTGCCGAGCGCCTTCTTGGCCTGCTCCAGCAGGTCGGCATCGGCATTGAACGTGATGCGTTTCACGCGATGATCCGGCATGAGTTGCTCCTTCCGACGCCATGAGGCCGACGGTATTCGGCCCCGAGTCACGTATGTATCATAAATAGTAATTTGTATGTATCCGGAGTGCGACGTATCTGCGTGGCCGCGCCGGTAACCTGCCCACACCTATTCGCTTCGAGGAGATTCGTGACATGGGCAGTGCACCCGTCCCCGGCGGCCTGAGCACCGGCATCGGCCGTGCGGCAGTGGCAGACCCGGCCACCAATACATGGGGCGCCCGCGTGGTGGCCATTGAGGGCACTCGCGCCGCTGGCGTCGACGTAATCGCGTGGTTCAGCGACGCCAATGCCATGGTGAGCGCACTCGCCGTGGAGATCCCCCTGTGGAACGTGGATGCCTCGAATGAGGATGAGACCTTCCGCGCCCAGAACATCGCCAGCATCGGGGCACGGATCGTGTCGGGTGGTGGTGCCGGCGAGGAGACACTCAAGTTCACCATCCCGGCGCTTCAGCAGATTCTCGCCAAGGACGCCACCATCGCCTGGATCGGCAGCCTTGATGGCCTGCTGCAGGGCGATCAGGACTACCCAATCGAGATCCGGTCGGAGTTCCGCTCGGGCGGCGACGGCACCGCGCCCATCGCCGATGGCGAGCGCGACGGGTTTGTGCAGTTCCTGCGCGACCGCGCTCCCGCCTGACCAGATCTGCGGCGCTAGGTTCGGGGTGCGGCAGGCGCGATGGCCTGTGAGAGGGGCGCCCGCCGCGTGACCAACCGCCCCTCCTGCCCGCCGACCGGGTGGGAGGGGCGTTCGATATTTGTGCTCCGCGCTGGCCGGTGGGCCATGTTGGCCCCGATTAACGACCGCACCACTGGAATTGCGTACGCGTCATCGTAATCCGCGTACGTCCGCATTCGATATGACTCGTGGATACCCGTCTCCGCGGGCATGGTGCACGGACCGGCCCGCCGGTCGCGGGGTTACTCCCCGGAGATGAAGGGCTGCAGCGCGGCGGCCACAATGAGCGTGGCGGCCTCGGTGGGAGTGAGCCCCTCGCCGGCAGCGAAGGCCAGCACCTGTTCGGTGGTGATGGTGATGGGGATTCCCCCCACAGCGCCGGCGATGGCGCGTCGGCCCGGATCCCAGGCGATGCCCACGGCATCACTGGGAATCGCCGCCTCGGCGATGAGATCCCACTGGCCCGGGGCCACGGCCATGATGGCCGTGACGCGGTCAATCACGTCGCCGGCGTAGTCCCACTCACGCCACCAGCCGACCTTCGACGGGTGCACACGGGCCGCATCGCTGGCGTCCAGCGGACCGCCATCGAGATCAGGCACCGCCACCTCACCCTTGGGCGCCTGCACCACGGCGATACCCACTCCCGGCGCGATGATCTCCCAGCAGGTCTCACCGGGTTCCGCCTTGGCATTGGCGAAGGCCCGCCGCCAGGCATCGCGCGCAAACAGCCAGCGGCCCCACTTACGCGCGATGTCCTCCGGTGCCGGCTGGTGGCCAACAAGGACGCCCGCATCAACGTGAGGCAAATCGCTGCCCACCAGGCGGGGCAACACCGCGATTACGCCCGTGGCGCTCACGGCCAACGTGCCGAGCGAGGGCTCATCGGGAGTGATGGTGAGGAAGGTGCGCTCGGGCTCGGGATCGCGGGTGGGCAGTGCCTGGGTGCCGTTCTCATGAATCTCGGCGATGAGCCCCAGCGGGTCGCCGTCGAGCTTAAATGCGCACTCGCCACATGCGTGCACATCGCCCGGAATGTCCATGAGATGCATCCACACCACGCCGCCCACGACGAGGCCATCAACTGAGTGCAGGATCACGCGCGGGAGCCTAGGGATTTATGCACCGGTACAGTGGCGCCACCACCCCGATGACCAAAGGATGCCGAATGCGCAAGACCATCATCGCCGTCGCCGCCATTGCAGTGGCTGCCACCCCCGCCATCGCCCTCGCAGGTGCGCAGGGCGCGGCCAAGGACTGCGGCAGCATTGTCGTTACCACGGCAAAGCCCACGTGGATTCGCACAGCCAGCACCTGGCACCTCAACGCCTTCGCCCCCAGTAAGTCGCAGCTGCTGTCGTGCTCCACGGTCACCAAAGTGGCCAACACCTACCTCAGTACCGGCAAGGCCAGCGGCTACGTGGTGGTGGCCTTCAAGGGACTGACCGGGCGCAACCTGTACAAAGGCAGCGCGGCGACCAAGATCGGCTTCCAGATCTATCAGGATTCCACCAAGTAGCCCGCTACGTGATGAGGGAGGCGATCACCGCCCGGTGGTCGCCTCCCGCGGGGGCCCGCACAAAGAGCCACCAGCGGTAATAGGCGTCGCGGGCGTCGGACGTAACCGCCACGCCGCGATCCACCGACTGCGTGGGGGTGAGGCGAAATGCGGCATCGATCACCGCACGGGTGTCCAGGTCGTCGGCACGAAAGCCACGAAGTGCGGCGGCCACCGCACCCGGGGCGTCTCCCTCTCCCCCCTCGTACCTGGCACCGCACGACGGGCAGGCACCGGGCGTGATGTCGTCCGCGCCGTCCACCACCACTGTGGCGCACAGCGGGCAGATCAACCGTGCGCTCATCGGGTGAGAAGCGGAAGCAGCAGCGATGCCAGTGCGATGAGCCCGGCAAGGATGGCCATGGACGGCACACCGCGGCGGCGCACCAGAAACCACACCAGCCAGTAGGCCACCACGGCGGTAAGTCCCACCACGATGACGGTGAGCACCTGCATGCCCGTGGCGAAGTGCCGGGTGATACCCACGCCGGCGAGCACCGTGGTGAGCAGCGCGCCGAGGGCCACCGAATCGATGCCACCGGCATCCATGTCGCGCAGGTTCTTGGCCTCCCATCCCATCCAGATGGCCGAGAAGATAAACCAGCCGGCCATCACCACCTCTGCAGTGGCGCGCACCATCGAGGGGGTGCCGTTCCAGTCGGCCAGCATCCAGATGCCACACACCAGCTCCACGGCCGCGGCGGCTGCCACCACCGGCCATGTGGCGTTGATAACCCTGCGCTGATCGGCGTCCATGGCACCGGGCGCCGGGATCTCGGCCTCGGCATCAACCGGATGGATACGACCGGCATTGATGAGACGCCTGCGGATAATCAGGCCGATGATCAGCACCACGATGCCCCCACCGGCACCGATGACAAACGATGAGAGGGCCACGCCTGCGGGCGTGCCGCCGGCCACGCGCATGACGTTGTACACCACCACCCAGCCCACGAGCACGGCGCTGATCAGCCACGAGATGAGTCGGCCTGGGCGCGGCCAGATGGATGCCTGCACGGCCGGTGCGCTCACCTGCGCTCCGACTGGCCGCCATCAACGCTCAGCACCTGTCCCGTAACGAATTCTGCGGTCACGAGGTAAAGCATGGCATCCACAACGTCGCCCGGGGTGCCCATGCGCCCAAGGATGGTCTCGGCAGACAGGTTGGTCTCAACTTGAGGGCCAGCGCCGTCGGGCACCAGTACCGGCCCGGGGGCGATGGCGTTTACGAGCACGTGGGGGGCGTACGCCTGCGACAGCAGACGGGTGAGCATAATGAGCCCCGCCTTCGACACCGAATGGGGCGCGCGGTGCACCCACGGGCGCATGCCACCGACGTCGGCGATGTTGATGATGCGCCCGAAGCCGCGCACGGCCATGGCGCTCCCGATGCGCTGCGACAGAAACATGGGCGACGTGAGGTTTATCGCCAGCGCGCGATCCCAGTCGTCGCGGGTGACCTCGTCGAACGATCCCGACTCCCACGTGCTGGCCGAGTTGATGAGGATGTCCACGCCCCCAAAGGCCTCCTCGGCACGGGCCGCCAGCTGCTCGGCTGCGCCGGGCACCGACAGATCAGCCTGCATGGTCACCGCATTGACGCCCTTCTCGCGACACTCAACGGCCAGGGCGTTGGCCTTGTCGGCGGACGTGCCGTAGTGAATGCACACATCCACCCCGCATGAGGCGAGCGCAGATGCCATGGCGCCGCCAATGCGGTGCCCGCCCCCGGTAATCAGGGCGCTCTTGCCGGTGGGGTCGATCATGAGATCTCCAAGAGGCGCGCCATCGACCGCGCAGCGCGGCCGCGGTGGCTGATGGCGCTCTTGTCGTCGCGGGTCATCTGGGCGAGGGTGCGCTCGTCGCCCAGCGGTCGAAACACCGGGTCGTACCCAAATCCGTCGTCGCCGCTGGCCTCACGGGTGATCTCGCCGGGCAGCACGCCGTTGGCGATGAGCATCTGGCCACCCGGTGCGAGGGCAACCAGACAGCAACCAAACGCGGCCCCGCGGTCATCCTCCTTACCGAGTTCCTTGATGAGCAGGTTGCAGTTGTCGGCATAGGTGGCATTGGGGCCCGCGTAGCGCGAGGAGTACACGCCCGGGCGGCCACCCAGTGCATGCACGAACAGGCCCGAGTCGTCGGCCATCACAATGACGTCATCGGGCACGTCTGCGCGCAGGGCCTTGGCCTTGATGCGCGCGTTCTGAAACAGGGTTGTGCCGGTCTCCTCCGGGTCGAAGCCGTCGGGGGCCACGTCAATGGGGACATCGCCAAACAGCACTTGGAGCTCGCGCACCTTGTCCTTGTTACCGGTCGCCAAGACGATCTTCACTTCGCGCGCCGTGAACGCTCGAGGGTGAGAACCGGTGATGCCTGTGCGAACGATTGGCATGCATGCCGTGAACGCCGGGGGGCGGTAACCGGCGCCGCTCCTATTCGCGACGGGTCCTCGTGTCGTGAGCGCCGGGGTGCGGTAATCGGCGCCGCTCGTACTGGCGATGAGCATTCGTGTCGTGAACGCCGGAGTGCGGTAACCGGCGCCGCTCCTACTGGCAATGGGTATGGGTCCTTTGGACCCGACCCGCGCTGAGACAGTCGGGGCACCGGTTACCGCACTCCGGCGCTGTCGAGTGCGTCTCTTTGAATGGTGGTCAAGGACTTGCAGCCCTCGAGCGCGAGATCGAGCAGGCCGTCGAAGACCGAC
>SYFI01000129.1 GCA_005800465.1 Actinomycetota bacterium
GAATACGCCCGAAATGTGTGCGCCATGGACGGCGCCAACTCCACCGAGTTCGACCTCGAGACGCCGTTCCCGGTCATCGACCTGCTACCCGAACAGCGCCAGATAGAGGAGCGCGGGGGCACCATGCGCCTGGGCGCCGATCCGGTGTCGCTGCTTCCGGGATCGCTTGTGCGCGACCTGTACGGCGACGTGGACTCCATTCAGGAGCGCCATCGCCATCGCTACGAGGTCAATCCGGTGCTTCGGCTAAAGATCGAGGAGATGGGTCTCGTCAGTTGCGGCCGCTCGCCCGATGGGCGCCTCGTGGAGTGCATCGAGCTGCCCGGTCACCCCTTCTTCGTTGCCAGCCAGTACCACCCCGAGTTCAAGAGCAGGCCGACTCGTCCGCAGCCGCTGTTCCGAGCGTTTATCGGGGCGGCGGTGGCACGTGCCGGTGCTGCCGGCCACGTCGGCGGTGACTCCGCCACCACGGCCACGGCGTGATCGCAGGGCTCAGCGAGGTGTGCGAGCTGTTTGTGCGGCTGTGCGAGATCCCCTCGCCAACCGGGCAGGAGCGCGCGATGGCCGACGCGGTCATCCGTGAGTTGGAGCGCACGGGCGCGAGCATCACCGAGGACGATGCGGCCACCATGGTGGGGCCAGCGGGTTGCAACAACATCGTCGCCCGATTTGCGCCCACTGCGCCCGGCACGCCCATCATGTTCTGCGCCCATGTCGACACCGTGCCACTGCTCGCGCCGGTTGAGGTGGTGCAGGATGGCGAATGGCTCACCAACGCCAACGACACCATTCTGGGTGGTGACGACAAGGCCGCAGTTGCCGTGATGCTGCACACGGTTGATCGCATCGTGCGCGACGGAACACCGCACGCCGGAATCGAGCTGGTGTTCACCCCATGCGAGGAGGTGGGCCTTCAGGGCGCTGCCTACTTCGACCCATCGGTGCTCACGGCCGAGTTCGGGTTTGTGTACGACCACACCGGGGATCTCGGCGGGATCGTCACTTCGACTCCCACACACAAAGAGATCGAGGCCACCTTCCGGGGAGTCGCGGCGCACGCGGGCATTCACCCGGAGCAGGGGCGGAGCGCGATCGTCGCCGCGTCCCGTGCGGTGGCCGCGATGCCTCTCGGACGTATCGACGACGCCACTACGGCGAACGTGGGCACCATCCGCGGGGGATCCGCCGACAATGTGGTGGCCGAGGAGTGTGTGGTGACGGGCGAATGCCGGTCGCGCGACCTCGATGCCCTCGACCGGCAGCTCACCGCAATGGTTGATGCCTTCACCTGGGCCGGTACCGAGTGCGAGTGCGACGTGGAGGTGCGCGTGAAGCACCACTTCACGGGCTACACGCTCGCTGAGGATGCTCCGCAGGTGGTGATGGCGCGTCAGGCGATTGAGGACTGCGGTATTGCGCCGCAGTTCGTGGCCACTGGGGGCGGATCGGACGTCAACGCGTTTCTCGTCAATGGGTTCGCGTCGGTAAACCTGTGTAACGCCATGGTCGGGGTGCACACCCCTGACGAGCGCATTCGCATCGACGACATTGAGCGCATGGTGGACATCACGCTGGCCATCGTCGCCCGCGCTACGGCCTGAGCGCGGCATGAGCATCGAGCGCATCGACGGACTCGGTATCGAGTCGACCAAACCCATCTATTCGGGCGAGGTCGTTGACCTGTCGGTGGTTCATTACCGGCGCCCCAACGGAGTGGTGGTGCGGCGCGAGGTCATTGCCCATCCGGGGGCAGTGATGATGGTACCGGTGGACAGCGACCACGTGCTGATGGTGCGCCAGCCCCGCGAGGCGGTGGGGGAGTACCTGCTCGAACTCCCAGCGGGCAAGTTGGATGTGCCGGGTGAGCCGCCCATTGAATGTGCCGCGCGCGAGTTGGCCGAGGAGGTGGGGCACGCCGCAGGCATCTGGGAGAGTCTCGGCGGCTTCTACACCGCCCCCGCGATCCTCGAGGAGTACATCCACTGCTTCCTGGCTACCGACCTCACCGAGATCGCGCATGAGCCGATCCCTGAGGAGGAGATCACGGTGGTGCCGTGGCCGCTCGCAGATCTTGATGCGCTGATCGCCGAGGTGCACGACGCGAAGTCGCTCATCGGCCTGATGCGTCTGGCATCCCGGCTGGCCGAGGGGCCGTTCCGCACCTGAGGCCGCGCTGACTGCTCGCCGGGTGCGCCAGCGTCCGGTCGCGCGGGATGCACCCCGGGCTAGCGGTTCTCCAGATGGCGGAGTGGGGCCAGGGCGAAGATCCCGAGCAGGATGAGCAGCCCAAAGCCTGCCACCACACCGGGCCAGGTCTCGCTCCAGATGATTGACCCGGTGAGCTCAGCCGATCGGGATGCGGTGAGAATGTACGTGACCGGATTAAGCCCGGCCACGTTGCCCAGCCACCCGTGAAGGGCGCTCGCGGGCACATAGGCCACCGACATGAACACCGAGAGGAACACCACCAGCTGCATGATGGGCGCGGCCTGAACTGTTCGCGCGCGCAGGGCCACACCGATGGCCCAGCACGATGCACAGGCACCGAAGAGGAGCGCGAATCCGTAGATGAGCAGCAGCGGCAGGAGTCCCGGCAGCCAGACGCCACCGATCAATCCGGCGATGAACACAATGGTGGTGGTGAAGATGCTGCGCACAAGCGCGGCGAACATCGGCCCCATGATTAGTGCCACGCGCGGTGCCGGGCTCGACTGCAGACGGTCAAAAAAGCCGCCCTCCAGATCCCGCGCCACGGTCATGCCCGAGTTGATGCCCGCGAACCCGGCGCCCATCGTGGCCGCCAGGGGAATGGTGAAGGCCAGGTACGAGGCCCCGGCAAACTCAGGAAGCGCGCCGATGCCGTGGAACGCCCCCGACGTGGCGATAAGAATAAACAGCGGCATGATGAGCGACGGGATGAACACCGACGGCACGCGTCGCACCAGCAGCAGATTGCGCCCGGCAAGCCCAAGGCTCACGGCGAGACCCTTCATCATGCGGCCACCCGCAGCCGTCGGCGAAGCGCAAGGGCAGAGGCACCGACGGTGATGAGGGCGAGGCCGAGCGCGATTCCGATGCCGGTCAGCGCTGTCCAGATCGTGGCGCCCCCGATGATCTCAAGCCGCATCGACTCCACCAGGTAGGTGATCGGGTTCAGCGCGGCCACGTCGTGGTACCAGCCCACCATGGTGTCGAGGGGGAAAAAGGCCGACGAGAAGAAGAGCAGCGCGAAGAAGAGCGGGAACATGCCCTGCACGGCTTCACCGGAGCCAGTGCGAAGCGCGAGAAAGATCCCGAGGCCCCCGACAGCAGCGGCGAAGAGCGTTGCGATGACCACAACAATAAATATGCCGAGCACCCCGCCATCCACCCGAGCCCCAAATATGGCGGCCAGTGAGATGAACAGCAGCGCCTGCCCTACCCCGAGAGCGATGGACGCACCCAACCGGCCAGTGAGGATGGAGGTGCGCGAGGTGGGCGAGGCCACCAGGCGGTCGAAGAAGCCCCCCTCGATGTCGGTGGCGAACGCTGCCCCCGCGGATGTGCCACCAATCAAAACTCCCTGGATGATGGCGCCCGACACCGCAAAGTCGAGGAAGCTGCGCACCGGGGGGAAGCCGGGGATGGTCCCCGGTGCGCCTCCGAACGAGGCCGTGAAGATGGCCATGAGCAC
>SYFI01000130.1 GCA_005800465.1 Actinomycetota bacterium
GCAGGACGAGAAGAGCCAGCTCCAGAACAAGGAGCGGGCGCTGCGCGTGCTGCGTGCCCGCCTCCTCGAGAAGGCGCAGGCCGAGCAGCAGGCCGCACTCCGGACCACCCGCCAGGCCCACGTGGGAAGTGGCGATCGCTCAGAGAAGGTGCGCACCTACAACTATCCGCAGAACCGCGTAACCGACCACCGCATCGGCCTGACCATTCCGCTCAAGGAGCAGGTACTGCAGGGGCACCTGCAGGCGATCACCGACGCACTGCAGGGCGAGGAGCGTCGTCTGCTCCTGGAGCAGCAGGAAGCCCACCTGGCCGCCGCGAGCAACGACTGACTGGGTTTGCCCGCGTGCCGCCCGGCGACTGGGAGTGGCTGAGATGAGCGATGAGCCACGGGTGAGTTCTGGCTCCGCCCCGGACAGCAGAGCGACACCAGAGATCCTCACCATCGCCGAGGTTGTCCAGCGCTCGGCGAAGTGGCTCGGCGACAAGGGGTCTGACACCCCGCGCCTTGATGCGGACATCCTTATCGGCCATGCGTTGGGTCTGGAGCGGATCGCGCTCTACACCGAGGGCGAGCGCCCGCTGACGCCCGACGAACTGGCTGCCTGCCGTGCGCTCATTGCGCGTCGCGGCGAGATGGTGCCGGTGGCCCACATCACGGGGCGCCGCGCATTTGGACGTCTCAACCTGGAGGTGACGCCCGATGTGCTGTCGCCGCGCCCCGATACCGAAGTCATTGTTGACGTGGTGGTGGAGATGGCGCCGCAGGGCGGGCGGGTGGTGGATTGGGGCACCGGGTCGGGAGCCATCGCGCTCGCCGTCGCCGACCTCAGGCCCGACCTGAACGTGACCGGACTCGAGCGCAGCCCCAGGGCATTGGTGGTGGCCGAGCGCAACCTCGCCGCCAACCCCTCGCTTGCCGAACGCGTGCGGCTGTTGGCAAGCGACGGAATGACCGCCGTGGCCGACGAGCGGTTTGACGTGGTTGTGAGCAACCCTCCCTATCTTGTGCCTGCGGATCTCGAGCGGTTCCCGGCACTGAGGCATGAGCCGGCAGAGGCGCTGGTATCCGGGCCAGTGGGCACCGAAGATCTTGAGCGCGTAATCAGCGAGGCCGTGGGCGTACTGAGCCCGGGGGGCCTCATCGTGTTGGAGGTGGGGCAGGGGCAGGCGAGTGCGGTGGAGCAGATGCTCGTGGGCAGTGGCTTCACAGATAGCGGAACGCGGGCCGACCTCGCTGGCATCGCCCGAGCGGTAATCGCCCGACGCGCCTGACGGGATCGTGCCGGGGCGGGTCGATGGTGACGACGTTCGGTCGCTGATCTCCGAGAAGCCCCTCGAATTCCCCGGGTGAATGGCTGGCCGTTACCGGTCGCCATGTCGCTCCCCGCTCGCGGTCCGTTTCAGGTGCACGGCAAGATCATCGACGTCGTCGACACGGTGCACCACACCGCATCGCTCACCCGTGAGTACGCGCTGAAGACGAACGTCACGCGCACCGACACCCGCACCTGTCCCGCAGGCATGGTGCGTAAGGGCAATCTCGCCCACACCATCCACGAGTTCCCGAGCAATCACGCCTCGCCCAACTTGAAGGATCGCTCGCTGGTGAGCGTCACGATGACTCCCAAGGGGAAGAACGCCGCCATGGTGTCGTTGACCCTTACGAAGGCGAAGAATCCGACGGTGGTCCAGTTCCAGATGCGCTGCGCGAAGGCGTAGTTCTCGCACTTCGGTGGGCGGGGTAGTCAGGGGTCCCCGCTACGATGGCACCGTCAGCCATCACCCCACCCGCCGGAGTGCATCGCCGTGAGTTTCTTCGATTCAGACAGCCACCTTTCCCAGCCGCTTGCCGAGGCCGATCCCGTGGTTGCAGGCCTGTTGCGCCAGGAGCTTGAGCGCCAGGCCGACACGCTGGAGATGATCGCCAGCGAGAACTTCACGAGCATGGCCATTCTCGAGGCCGTGGGCTCGGTGCTTACCAATAAGTACGCGGAGGGCTTGCCGCACAAGCGGTACTACGGCGGTTGCGAGGTGGTGGACGAGGTCGAGGACCTGGCCATCGCGCGGGCCAAGGAGCTGTTCGGCTGCGAGCACGTCAACGTGCAGGCGCACTCGGGCTCCACGGCCAACGAGGCCGCCTACAGCGTGCTCATCCAGCCCGGCGACAAGGTGATGGGTATGTCGCTTGCGCACGGCGGCCACCTCACCCATGGGCTCAAGGTGAATTTCTCAGGCCGTATGTACGACTTCCACGCCTACGGGGTGAGCCCCGGCAGTTGCCTCCTCGACATGGACGAGATCCGGCGTCAGGCGCACGAGGTGCAGCCGAAGCTCATCGTGGCCGGCGCCAGCGCCTACCCGCGCACCCTCGCCTTCCCGGCCTTCCGTGAGATCGCCGACGAGGTAGGCGCCCGCCTGATGGTGGACATGGCCCACATCTCGGGCCTCGTGGCTGGTGGCGTGCACCCGAGCCCCGTGGGTATCGCGCACGTGGTCACCTCCACCATGCACAAGACGCTGGGTGGCCCGCGCGCGGGGTTCATCATGTGCGACGAGGAGTTCGGCAGCGCCATCGACCGTGCCGTGTTCCCCGGCTTGCAGGGAGGCCCACTCATGCACGTGATCGCCGGTAAGGCCGTGGCCTTTGGCCAGTGCCTCACGCCCGAGTTCCGTGAGCGTCAGCAGCGCACCGTCGACAACTCCCACGCCATGGCAGAGGTGCTGGTGGCGTGCGGCGTTGATCTTGTGACCGGCGGCACCGACAACCACCTGGTGCTGGTTGACCTTTCGAAGACGCCGCTCACCGGCGTTGACGGCGAGGCACGCCTCGATCGTGCCGGCATCACCGTGAACAAGAACGGCGTGCCATTTGACGAGCGCCCGCCGACGGTGACATCGGGCGTTCGCATCGGCACTGCCGCACTCACCACGCGCGGCCTGGGCCCCGACGACCTGCGCGAGATTGGAGCCATCATCGCTGCCGCTCTTGTGCCCGAGGCCACCGATGCCGACCTGGATGCACTCCGTACCCGCAGCAAGGCGCTGGGCGACCGCTTTCCGCTCTACCCCGAGCTCATCGCCCAGACGGCCGGGGTCTGACCCCCTTCGTGTGGTGCCCGAATGACAGCTGAATCGCCCCGGCGTGGCTGGGCACTTGTCACGGGGGCCTCTTCTGGCATTGGGGCCGAGGTTGCGCTTCGGTTGGCCCGGCGAGGGCATCCGCTTGTGGTGGTGGCCCGTCGTGGTGACCGGCTCGCCGCACTGGCCGAACAGGCCCGGCGCGAGCACGGGGTCGAGGTGCGCGGGGTTGCCGCCGACATCTCCAAGGACGAGGGGCGCGCCGCGGTACGGGGCATGCTCGATCAGCTGCGCTCGCCCATCGAGGTGGCGGTGCTGAACGCCGGTATCGGTACGCAGGGGCGGTTTGTCGATCTTGACCGCGACACCGAGGTGCGCGAAGTGCGCCTCAACTGCGTGGCGGTGGTGGACCTCGCATCGCACGTGCTTCCGGGAATGGTGTCGCGGGGCAGGGGGGACCTAGTGGTGATGTCGTCTGCCGCTGCGTCGCAGGCCATTCCCTATATGTCCACGTACGCCGCCACCAAGGCATTTGAGATGCGACTGGTACGAGGCCTGCATCGTGAGTTGCGGGGCACGGGCGTGCGGGCGTTCGCCATCTGCCCCGGGCCGGTGCGTACCGCGTTTTATCGCACCGGGTGGAGGAAGGACCTGCCGAAACTGATGCCAACCGAGTCGGCGGGGTCGGTTGCTGCACGCACCATGCGTGTGCTCAACCGTCGGCGATCCAACCCGGTGGTGTCGAGTGGCCCCCTCGCGCCGTTCACCATGCGGCTTTCGGGACTTTTGCCCGAGTCGGTGTCTGCCTGGGGCGCGGGCGTGTACCACCAGTGGTGACACTCGTGGGGGAGGGCCATCCACCCCCGCCGTAGAATCCGTACCAGGCGATGACCACAACGCTGATCCCCATACTCAGCGCCATCGCAGCAGCCATTGTCGTGCTGCTGCTCACGCCGGTCACCATGTGGCTCGCGGCCAAGGTGGGCGCCGTCGATGTGCCATCGGCACGTCGCATTCACACACGGGCCATCCCGCGCCTCGGCGGCGTCGCAATCGTGCTGGGCTTTCTGCTGCCCGCCATCTGGTTCCTTCCCGCCGACCCGGCCGTGCGGGGGCTCATCGCGGGCGGGGTGCTTGTGGCCGCGCTCGGCGTGGTGGACGACACCTTGGGGCTCTCGCCGGTCGTCAAGCTCGTGGGGCAGGTGGCATGCGCGTCGGTGCCCGTTGCCGCCGGGCTCATCATCGATCACATCACCCTGCCGTTCGTGGGGCCGTTCGATCTGGGCGCTGCCGCCTACGTGCTCACAGTCATCTGGTTCGTTGCGATCGTAAACATCATCAACTTCACCGATGGCATGGATGGTCTGGCCGCAGGGGTGGTGGGGATCGGCGCCACCACTTTCGCCATCATCGCCGCATCACTTGGCCGGGCCGATGCGGCGATCCTTGCCGCCGCCCTCGCCGGCGCCTGCCTGGCGTTCCTGCGCTTCAACTTCAACCCGGCGCGCACGTTCATGGGTGACGGCGGGTCGATGTTTCTGGGCTTCATGCTCGCGGGC
>SYFI01000131.1 GCA_005800465.1 Actinomycetota bacterium
GAGTTCGTGTCGGCCAACCCCACCGGGCCGCCCCACGTGGGCCATGCCCGTCAGGCGGCGTATGGCGACGGGGTCGCTCGGATCCTCGAATATGCCGGCCACGATGTGACCCGCGAGTTCTACGTGAATGACTACGGCCGCCAGATGGAACTCTTCGGCGCGTCGGTGGCGGCCCGATATGGCGCGCTGTTCGGTCTGGATACCGCGGTGCCCGAGGACGGCTATCAGGGCGACTACATCGATGTGCTGTCCCATGAACTGCAGGGAGAGGTGGGGGATACCTACGCCGGTCGGGTGGACCCGCCCGACGCCGGGGCCCTGGCGTTTTTCTCGGACCGTGGCCACGAGATGATGCTTGCCGCCATGCGTGCCGAGCTCGATCGATTCCGCGTGCGGTTCGACTCGTTCTTCAGCGAGACCACCCTGCACGAGGGGGGCGCGGTGCAGCGCGGGCTCGACGCGCTCATCGCATCTGGCGATGCCTACGAGCACGAGGGCGCCCTGTGGTTTCGCACCACCACCTACGGCGACGAGAAGGACCGCGTGCTGCGCCGGTCCGACGGGTCAACCACGTACCTCGCGGCCGACCTGGCGTATCACCTCGAAAAGGCCGGCCGCGGAGATGACCGCCTGCTCGACGTGCTCGGCGCCGATCATCATGGCTATATCCCACGGCTGCGGGCGGTCATTGCATCGGGCGGGTTCGACCCCGACATGCTCGAGGTGCCCATCGTGCAGTTGGTATCGCTCACCGAGGGCGGCGAGTCGAAGAAGATGAGTAAGCGTGCCGGCACGCTTGTGACGCTGGGCGAACTGCTGGACGACATCGGTGTGGACGCAGCCCGATTCTTCTTGGTGCAGCGCAGCCACGAGACCGCCTTCGACCTCGATCTGGACGTCGCCCGCACGCAGAGCAATGAGAACCCCGTGTTCTACGTGCAGTACGCCCACGCACGCATTGCCGGGATCCTTGCCCAGGATCCAGTGGCACCGGCCGACGCGGCCCCGCCCGCTGTGCTCGACCCGTCGGAGCGCGCGCTGCTGCTCACCCTGTGCGGCTGGCCCGATGCTGTGGCCGAGGCCGAGGCGCGCCGCTCACCGCATCGCGTGGCTGCGTACCTCACCGACCTGGCCCGTGACTTCCACGCCTTCTACCACCGGTGCCGCGTGGTGGGGGAGGCCCCCGAGATCGTGGCCTTTCGCCTTGACCTGCTGCGCGCCACCCGCACGGTTATCGCAGTGGGCCTCGATCTCATCGGCGTGGAGGCCCCCGATCGGATGTAGGTGGTGCGCTAATGTTGCGGCGACTCGCGGGTGTAGCTCAGTTGGTAGAGCATCAGCTTCCCAAGCTGGGGGTCGCCGGTTCGAGCCCGGTCGCCCGCTTATCCGATTCGCAGGGGTTTCATAGAGAACCAGCAGAGCTATTGACGGTGCCATCCAGCCGTGATCCAGCCATCGTTTTCCGCCAGAAACTTCGAGTCAAATCTGGTGGGACGTCGAGCGGCCCGAATCGGACCGAAAGTTGCTCCAGTATCCGTGAGCACCGGGAGCACGGCTGAAGGCATCAGATAGAGCCCGCATCCTGCCGCTGATGTCATTCCTGCGCGGCGCCGACGAGCGCGAGGGTGGTGTTCCACCGGCTATTGACGCCGTACGCCGCGCATGGCCAAAATGGTGACACCGGATGGCGAGGCGGAGGGTGAGGTGGGAGTTGCCATCTGGTCGCTAGTCACGAGGCCCCGATGTTCATGTGCGCGACCGGCCATCAGCCGGGCGGGGTCGAGCGCACCCGTGACGATCCCCCCGGAGCCTCAGCCCCCAGCGATCTTCACGCGAAATCCTTGGCCGCGGTGCGCGGCAACCCTGTCCTGGGAGTCGCCATGCATCTCGACCACGCCGTCCTTCACGGCGCCACCCGACCCGCGCAGGCGCCTGGGCCCCTTGCTGACATGCGTACGTTCACCGGAAGGGATGCCGGTGATGAGCGTGACCGTCTTATCCCTCTGCCAAGCCGCTCTGCGCCGCACGCACGACGCCGTTGGCGTTGCCCGCACTGGGAGCAACAGGCGTCGGGCCACGGCGTGACACGCCCCCCGACGGTGAGAGAGACGGACTCACTGGTACCCGGCCCCCGGCCCTAAGTGCATCGCACTGTAAAACGATGATTCCGGCATGACGACGGTTCCCCATTGCGGGTCGGCGCCCCGCACGCCAATATTCCGACTGCCAATCCCTTCGCAAGAATCCCTTCCTCATTTCTCATCATCTGGAGTCCAAAGTGACAGCAATTCTCTTCGGCTCAATCGGCACGCTTGCGGACACCTCAGAGCTGCAACGGCAGTCGTTCAACGAGGCGTTTGCCGAACATGACCTCGACTGGCAGTGGGATCGAGAGCAGTACATCGCCATGCTGGGGACCAACGGCGGTGAGCAGCGGATCGCGCAGTTCGCAGGGGCCCGGGGGGCGGCTGTGGACGCCGCGGCGGTCCATGCCACCAAGACCGCCAAGTTCCACGATTTGCTTGCCTCAGCCGTGATCGAGCCGCGCACGGGGGTCGTTGACACCATCAGGCGCGCCAAGGAAGGCGGCACAGCGGGCGCCCTGGTGACGACGACCTCGCCCGCGAATGTCACGGCAATCCTGACGGCGCTCGGCCCCGGTGTGGCGCGCACGGACTTTGACGTCATTACCGATGCCACGCAGGTGGATCAGCCGAAGCCCGCCGCGGACGCCTATGTGGTGGCCCTTGCCGCACTCGAACAGCGCGCGTCCTCCTGCGTAGCAATCGAGGACAACCTCGGCGGCGTCGCGGGCGCCAACGCCGCCGGCATCGTATGCGTGGCGTTTCCGAACGAGAATACGGCTGATCACGACTTCGGCTCAGCCGTGGTCGTCGACCAGATCGACCTTGATACGTTGCGCGCCCTCCTGGCGCCCTGACCACTGCCCGCCGTCCTACGCGGCAGAAGGAGTTCGGATCACTATGAGCAATGTCGTCGGAACGTTTCGGGCGGAACCGCGCGCATTCCATGTCTCCGCGGTCGAGCGCATCGATTATCGCCTGACCTACGTCGATGGCGTGTTCGCCCGCGAGAACGATGAGATCGCCCGTTCGTACCAGGAGTTTGGCCGGTGCCTGATGGTGGTCGACGCCCAGATCAGCGATCTGTATGGCGAGCAGATCGACGCCTACTTCGAGCATCACGGAATCGCGCTCACCATGTTCACCCTAGATATCGCAGAGCCGGGTAAGGCAATGGAGACGCTGGAGGCGGTCATCGACGAGTTCGACAGGTTCGGTCTCATGCGGACGGAACCGGTGCTGGTGGTCGGCGGAGGCCTCACCACTGACGTGGCCGGCTTCGCCTGTGCCGCCTACCGCCGCTCCACCGATTACATCCGCGTTCCGACCACACTGATCGGACTGATCGACGCAAGCGTGTCCATCAAGGTAGCCGTGAACCACCGCAAGGGGAAGAACCGGCTGGGCGCGTACCACGCATCCCAGGACGTCATTCTCGACTTCTCGTTTCTCAAGACACTTCCGATTGACCAGGTGCGTAACGGTTTCGCGGAGCTCGTGAAGATCGCCGCTGTCGCCGATCGCGATCTCTTCTACCAGCTGGAGCGATACGGCCAGGACCTTGTCGCTACCCGCTTCGGCTACCTCGACGGCACGCCCGAACTGCTGGCGACAGGGCATGAGGTGACCTACGAGGCCATTCGGGTGATGCTCGAACTGGAGGTTCCAAACCTGCACGAGCGAGACCTCGACCGCGTGATCGCCTTCGGCCACACTTGGAGCCCGACGCTCGAACTTGCCCCGGACCCACCGCTCTTCCATGGGCACGCCGTGACCATCGACATGGCGTTCTCGGCCACGATCGCCGCCGAGCGCGGGTACATCTCCGCTGCGGATCGCGACCGCATCCTCTCGTTGATGTCCGGTGTCGGCCTTGCGATCGACAGCCCCTATCTCACACCCGATCTGCTCGTGGAAGCGACGGCGTCCATCATGAAGACCCGCGGCGGCCTGTTGCGGGCGGCGATACCCGACCCCATCGGTGCCTGCCGGTTTGTGAATGATCTTGGCACGGACGAGCTCGTCGGGGCGCTGGCCGTACACCGGCGCATCTGCGCCGAGTACCCCATGGGCGGGGAGGGAAGCGACGTGTACCTGTTCCCGCGGTCCGTCGAGTCCCGCTGAGGGGCCGATGACCACGACTCCAGCAGCTGCGTCCCGCGCTCGCCCCGTGACACCGATGGGGATCCTCGCAGCGTCGCTGAAGGACATCGTCTCCCGGCTTGAGGCGGGTGACGCCGGCGAACCATCCGTGATCGGGTCCATCAGTGTCGCCCTCGAGTTGGCCGGCGGCCTTGACGCCTACGTGGCGCTGTGCACGACGCCGGAGTCTCCTGCCCTTCAGGCGCTCGCGCAGCGGACCAGTGCCCACGACTGGGCGGGGCAGCCAGTAGGCAACGGGATGCCGGTTCTGGAGCAGGAGATGCTCTCGGGGCACGTGGAGGGCCAGCTGCTCAAGTTTCTGGTGCGTGCGACCCGCTCCGAGCGCGTACTGGAGATCGGCATGTTCACCGGATACTCGGCGCTGGCGATGGCGGAGGCCCTTCCCGCCGACGGCGTGGTCGTCGCCTGCGAGATCGATGCGGGCGTGGCCGACTTCGCCCGGGCATGTTTCTCGGTTTCGCCGCACGGTGGAAAGATCGTGGTTGAGGTGGGAAATGCTTCGGACACACTGCAACGACTGGCCAAGGAGGGTGCGACCTTCGACCTGATCTTCCTCGATGCGGACAAGGTCGGATATGAGGAGTACTTCCGCTTGATCCTTGACGGCGGCCTCGTGGCTCCACATGGCGTGATCTGCGTCGATAACACCCTCATGCAAGGCGACCCGTACATGACTGGGGCGTCGTCCCCGAACGGGCAGGCAATCGCTGCGTTCAACAAGATGGTCGCCGACGACCCCGGGGTGGAACAGGTTCTGCTGCCGCTGCGCGACGGGCTCACCCTCATCAGCCTCGTCGAGGGCGGCTGACCCGTGTCCGAGATCGAGATCGTCGTGCACGAACCCGTTGGCGCAACGGTTCGCGGGCTGTCCGTGGATGACGTCGACGACGCTGCCGTAACGAGGTTGCGCGAGATCCTCGCGCAACATGGTGTGGTCGTACTGACCGAACAGGACGTGGACGACGTCGCGTTCGTCGCGTTCCTCGCCCGTTTCGGAGAGCTCACGTTCACGAAGGGCGAGACGCCCGTCGGTGGGCAGCCCGACCTCAACGTGGTGAGCAACGTGGGAAGGACCTCCCCGCCACGCAGCTCATTTCACATCGACACCAGCTATGTACGACAGCCGCCGACGTTCACGGCCCTGCGCTCGGTGGTTCTGCCCGAATGCGGTGGTGAGACGCTGTTCACCAACCAGTACCGCGCCTTTGAGACGCTTCCGCCCGAGCGGGTGGCCGCGCTGGAGGGACGGACGCTGACCCACGTGGCGACGGGCGTCGACCTTGACGAGGGCGACGAGTCTGCGGCCGAGCACCCGGTCTTCCAGCAACATCCCGTGTCGGGGCGCACGGCCATCTATCTGTCCACCCCCCAGCGGTGCGTGGCGGTCAGCGACCTTTCGGACGAGGACGCCCGCGAGGCAGTGGCCTTCCTCTACGACCACTGCACGACGGACGACAACACCTACCGCCACGCCTGGTCACCGGGCGACATCATCATGTGGGATAACCGGTGTGTCCTTCACAAGGCCGACCACGCCGGGGTCGAGGGCCCCCGGGTATTGCACCGGGGACTGGTCATCGGGCGACCCGGGCTGTAGCCATGGGCGCGCCGCAACGCACCCCGGCCCTCGTTATCCCCCGCACGTTGGGAGCGCTCGGCCTGCTCGCTGTGATGCTGCCTGTCAATTTGGTGCTGACCGGCGCTGCGGCACTCCTCGGCGCGGGCCGCACGTCCCGCCGCCGCGCCGCGCCGGTTCCGCGCACGATCATGCTGAGCGGCGGGAAGATGACCAAAACCCTGCAACTCGCGCGATCATTTCACCGGGCAGGACACCGGGTCATCCTCGTGGAGACTTCCCGGTACCGGTTCACCGGTCACCGCTTCTCCAATGCCGTGGATGCCTTCCACGTCGTGCCATCGCCCGACGCAGATGGCTACGTCGATGCCCTCCTGCGCATTGTTCACGCCGAGAACGTCGACGTCTACGTGCCCGTCTGCAGTCCGGTGGCGAGCTGGTTCGACTCACTTGCGAAGGAGCGGCTCTCGCCGTACTGCGAGGTATTGCATGTCGACCCTGACCTCCTGCACCAACTCGACGACAAGTATGAGTTCTCCGTGCTCGCGGCCGCCGCGGGGCTGGCGGTACCGGACACGCACCGCATCACGTCACCCGAGCAGGTGGCCGACTTCGACTTCGCAGGCTCCGACCGTACCTACGTGCTGAAGAGCATCGCCTACGACCCGGTCGGCCGGCTCGACCTGACGCCCCTGCCGTGCCCAACGGCGGGCGAAACGTTGCAGTTCGCACGAGGGAAGCCCATTTCGGACGACAACCCGTGGATCCTTCAGGAGTTTGTGGCAGGCACTGAGTACTGCACCCACAGCACCGTCCGCAACGGAGACGTGCAGGTCTACTGCTGCTGCCAGTCCTCGGCGTTTCAGCTGAATTACGCGATGGTTGACAAGCCCGCGATCGAGGCGTGGGTCACGCGCTTCTGTGGCGAGCTCGGGCTCACTGGGCAGGTGTCGTTCGACTTCATCGAGCGAGCGGATGGCACGCTGCTGGCCATCGAGTGCAACCCCCGGACGCATTCCGCAATCACAATGATGTACGACCACCCCGATCTTGCCGCGGCCTATCTGGATGACGACGTCCCCATGATCCGGCCCCTGTCATCGAGTCGACCAACCTACTGGCTCTACCAGGAGCTCTGGCGCCTGGTTCGGCGACCGCGCACGGTGCGGGAACGCCTGCGTGTGGTGCGTGAGGGGAAGGATGCCATCTTCGATCGGTCCGACCCGACCCCCTTTCTCCTGGTTCATCACCTGCAGATCCCGCTGCTTCTCCTTCGCAATCTGCGACGCCGCAAACCGTGGATCCGCATCGACTTCAATATCGGCAAACTCGTCGAGCCAGCGGGCGACTGAATTTGCTGCGCGTCGTGCACATGACCGGATCCGCCGTCAGCGACTTCCTCGGGGAACTGTCCCGCGTCTACGCGGAGAACTGCCTCGCCGCCACCGCGGATCCATCGCGCTACGAGTTCTCCATCGCGCACGTCACACCGGACGGCAGGTGGCGCTTTCCGGACGACCTGAGCCGCGAGGGCATTGCCGCAGCTCCATCGATGCCGTTGGCGGATGCCGTCGCCCGACTAGTGGCGATCAACGCTCACGTGATGGTGCCGCAGATGTTCTGCATCCCTGGCATGACCCGCTATCGGGCGCTCTTCGACATGCTTCGCATCCCGTACGTGGGGAACGCCCCCGACGTGATGTCCCTTGCTTCGCACAAGGCCCGGGCAAAGGCTGTGGTCGCGGCGGCGGGGGTTCACGTACCGCGCGGTGAGGTCCTGCGAGCCGGTGAGACACCATCGCTCACCCTTCCCGTGGTGGTCAAACCGGTCGACTCCGACAATTCCCTTGGGGTCACGCTCGTGCGCGAACAGTGCGAGCAGTCTGCCGCGCTGAGTCGAGCCCTTGAACACGCCGACGAGGTGCTCGTCGAGACGTTCATCCCCCTC
Organism: Actinomycetota bacterium; assembly: GCA_005800465.1. Taxonomy (GTDB): domain Bacteria; phylum Actinomycetota; class Thermoleophilia; order Miltoncostaeales; family Miltoncostaeaceae; genus SYFI01. Next base: position 7,772 of record SYFI01000131.1, read on the forward strand.
GGCCGTGAAGTCCGCGCCGGTTGCATCGAGCGGAATGGCGAGATCGTCTGCCTCCCCTTCGAGGAGTACGCGGTCGACGCCGATAACGCACCGATCCGCACGTACGACGACAAGATCGGGTGGGGCCCTGAAGGCGCACTGCATCTCATGGCGAAGCAACAGTCCCGGGCGTGGATCGTGGACCCCGATGACCCGATCACCGCGGCGGTTCGAGATGCCACTCGGCAGTGCCATGCGGCGCTGGGTGCCCGTCACTACTCGCTGTTTGATTTTCGCATCGACCCGTCGGGCGCGCCGTGGTTCCTCGAGGCCTCACCGTATTGCTCCTTCGCACGGGCCAGCGTCATCCCGACGATGGCCGCTGCGGCCGGCATCCCCATCGACCAGTTGTTCGCGGACATGCTGAACGAGGCGCTTCGCTGATGATTGATCTGCACACCCACGAACTACTTCGACGGCTCCCACGATCCCAGCCGGTGTGTGAGGCACCACGCCTCGGCATCGGGGTGACCGCCATCGCCGACCCCGACACGATGGCCGGTGTCAGGAAGGCTCTGGCCGCGGGCGCCGCGGTGGGCGTCGTCGTCCCCGGCATTGGGTTCTCATCAGGGCGCCGCACGTACGAATGAATTTTCAGTGGTACTTCGCCGATCTCGCCCCCGAGCCGCTGACCGGCGTTTGCCGGGCAGAACGTGGTGCTGGCGCCCCTGTGGGATGCCGTGCGCGCAGGAGAGGCCCGTGGCGCCTAGATGTCACCCGTGTCCAGCCGGGCTCCGACGACCTCGGCCTCGAGACGGATCTCGGCGATGTCGTCGCGGCGGTCGAGGTTGCGAAGCGACAGCGACATGCGGGGGTTGCGGGCAAGGCGCTCGCGGTGGCGGTCGAGAAACGACCAGTAGAGGGTGGTGAAGGGGCAGGCGTTCTCACCGGTGGCCTTGGCCGGGTTGTAGGGGCACGAACGGCAGTGGTTGCTCATGCGCTTGATGTAGGCGCCGCTGGCCGCGTATGGCTTGCTCATCATCTGCCCGCCGTCGGCGAAGAGAGCCATGCCCAACACGTTGGGTGCCATCACCCAGGTCGAGGCGTCAACGTGCGCTGAACGGAACCACTGCATGGCGCGCCACGGCTCGGTGCCACGCTGCAGCATGAGCGTGCCCAGCACCATGAGCCGCTGGATGTGGTGGGTGTATCCGCGGGCCTCCACGCCGTTCATGGCCACCTGCACGCACCGCATGCGCGTGGGTGCGCCGAGCAGCGCCGCGGGAACGGGAGCCTCGGCGCCCAGCTCGTTCGCCGTGCGCCATGGGCGGCGCCAATACCAGCCCCACACGTACTCGCGCCAACCAATGACCTGCCGCACGAAACCCTCCACCGAGGCAATGGGCATGCCGTCGTCGAGCGCCTCGGCCGCCCGATCGGCCACGCGGCGCGGTGAGATGAGCCCGAGGTTCAGCGGCCCGGAGAGAAACGCATGCGACATGGCCCAGTCGTCGTTCATCATGGCGTCCTGGTGGGGGCCGAACCCCTCGAGGCGCGCCGTGACGAACCGGTCGAGTGCCGCCTCGGCCTCCGCGCTGGTGGCGGCCATCACGCGCTCGCCACCCGCGCCGGTCTCGGGCAGGCCGGCGAACTCGGCACGCAGCGTTACGTCCAGGGGATCGTCCGCAGCAGGCAGCCACAGCGGGGGTGCGCCAAGGTCGTGCGACTTCGGGGGCGGCTTGCGATTCTCCTGGTCGAAGCTCCACTGGCCGCCGACAGGCGAGCCGTCGGCCTCCACCATCAGCCCGAGGCGCAGGCGCATCTCGCGGTAGAAGGTGGCCATGCGCGGCTGACGGGTGCCGAGCATTTCGCCCAGTTCGCCCGGACGCGTGATGAACCCCACCGGGTCGCGCACCTCAACCGGCACAGGCAGCGCCCGGGCGAGCCGGCGAATGAGCGCCAGCCCGCTGCGCGAGGTCGGGTGAGCCACCACCACGCGATCTGGCTCGTGTTCCTGCGCGTGCGCCAGCACGCCGGCGGCAAGCGTGGCCGCAGTCCGGTGGTCCACGTCCCAGCCGTCCGCGCGCAAGTGCTCGGCGAACCGGCGCATGGCCCCGATCACCAGCACGCGGCGCTCACGATTGAATGGCAGCCGGCGAATCGCATGGTCGCTCTCCACCATGAGTATCCGCGCCTCCCCTCGACGATGGCCGTCAAAGGCCGGACCGGCCGGGTCAAGTTGATCGCCCAGCACCCAGATGGTCGTTCCCGCCACGCCGCCGCCCTTTCGTGACTCAATGCGATCCGTACGATTTGAACTCTCGACATCAGGATTATGAATCCCGCGCGCTCTCCCCCGAGTGGCGTGGGCGAGATTCCTGCATATGATCGGATCCCGAAGAGGGGCTGGAGCCCTACCCGACCCCGATGGACTGACTCTGATATTCGTCCGCCGGGCGAGTTGCAGGTGGAGACGCCGAGTCCGGGGGACTGTACTGCAGACGCGCGAGTTCGACCCATGGGCCGCCTCGTGCCTTCGGTCACCCATCCGCTTCGTACCTGGGTGGTGTGTCCCGCCACGCAGACCGTGAAACAGGTGGGCACGTTCGCCTCTGCGTACCGGCTGAATGTACGCCCGCAGTGTCGATCCGTCGGAGCGCGCGCTGCTGCTCACCCTGTGCGGCTGGCCCGAAGCCGTGGCCGAGGCGCGCCGCTCACCGCATCGCGTGGCGGCGTACCTCACGGACCTTGCCCGCGATATTCACGCCCACTACCACCGGTGCCGGGTGGTGGGGCAGGCCCCCGATGTCGTGGCTTTTCTCCTTGACCTGCTGCGCGCCATCCGCACGGTTATCGCTTGGGCCTCGACCTCAGCGGCGTGACGGCCCCCGATCGTATGTAGGGTGGTGTTGTCCGGAGTGAAGAATCTCCTCGGTTTTCGGCATGTCGTCCTCGCTGCCGCCCTCGTTCCTTCCGTCGCCCTCCCGGTGATGGCCCACGCGTCTACGCACCGCTGTGAGCGGGTGTTCGCGGTGACCCATCTCGAACTCACCAAGGGATCTGCCGACGTCGCGCCTGCCGCCCCCAGCATCGGCGATACGCATTCATTTCGCGGACCGGTCTACCGCCCGGGCACCCTCCACCCGACGGGCACGATTATGGGAGTCGGCACGACCGCAGTCATCGACGACCCGGTCCACGGGAGCGAGACCCGCACCGTGCAGTTGGCGTTTGCGCTGCCCGACCTGGCGAGCCAGATAACGGTTGGCGGATCTGCGGTGTACCCGATGACCTCGTCAACCCCCGCGCGAAACTCCGTGACCTTGCGCCCCATTACCGGGGGTACGGGGCGCTTCACCGGGGCACGGGGATATCTGCGCATGACCCACTTTGCCCGGGGGATACTTCCGCCAGGAGTTCCATCTGGTGCGCGCCTGCCAGCCGTAGATGGTGCGCTACCCTTGCAGCGACTCGCGGGGGTAGCTCAGTTGTTAGAGCATCAGCTTCCCAAGCTGGGGGTCGCGGGTTCGAGCCCGGTCGCCCGCTTACGGGGTCTCATACATATCCCCATCCGTCTGCTCCACTCCCCCCGATCATGGGCATGCCTCTCCGGATCTCACGGCCAGCGACTGCGCGGGCGGGTCAGCCCCGGGGTGCGGGTACCGCGACGATGAGTGATTTCACAACGCCGTCGCCAAAGCGCACGGTGAGACGCGCGCCATTGCGGGCCTTCACCAGCATGCGTGAACCGGACCCCTTGCCAGCCTTCACGCGGTAGAGGGTCTTGATTTTCGTCACCGGATCGCCGGGGGACAGACCCTTGTCGGTCTTCCAGATGGGATTGCTGAGCACGGCGGCGCGCACGTGGGCGTCACTCCCGCAGGTGCCCGCCGACGAGCCCTGAAAAGCCATGACGGCACCGAGCGAGGGCCAGGTGACGTGGCACGACCCGTAGGCGGCCCGCTGGAGGTCGGTGCCGCCGAATGCGGTGCCTGCAGAGGAAAGTGTTCCGTTCTTGGCGCGTAGGTCACCCAGTCGTACTCCGCCGGTTCGGCTCACCATCACCGTGAGCGGGCCGGTGGGGGCTGTGGCCACAACCGGCGCCGGGGTTCCCATTGTCAGGTTGATGGGCGTGAGCCCGTTAAACACCAGCATGGTGTTGTAGAGCTTGAGCACGTTCACGGCGTAGTCCGTGCCGCTGGCCCAGTTGCCGCCGCCCATCGCCTCCCAGGTGGGCGACTTGCCGTACGGCTTCACGTACGACATGCGGGTATCGGTGAGCTGCCGTGCAACGCGCAGCGGATCTGCGGCCGGATCGCCATAGGCCCAGAGATGCTGAATCTGCGCACGCACGCCTGCCGTGGGGGACGGGTATTGGTTGCCCGAGGTGCAGGTATCGCAGGCGCCAAGGCCCGAGAAGTTGTTGTCGGTCGCCTTCACCATGCTGCCCTTGTAGGCGAACCAGCCGGTCTCGAGTACCGACTGGGCGAAGGCGATGTCGCCGCGCACGTTCTGGGCGTTTCCCTCATCCACGAAGATGTTGGCGAGGTCGAGAATGGGGGTGACGATCGTGGGGGTGACGCCCTGCTTGGCAAACCACCCGGCGATTTGCGCTCCCGTGAGGCGCGACTGGCCCACCAGCGGCGTGACTGACGTGAGTCTGGACGCGGCCGGGGTGCTCGTGGTCGGTGTGCTGGTCGTGGGAGCGGTGGACCCGTAAGGTGGTGGCGGTGCCTGGGTCTGCGCCATCGCTCCCGCCGGGATGGCGAGCAAGAGGGCAGCGGTAATGGCGAGTTGAGTACGCACGATGGGCGATAGTAGGCGAGTCGGGCGTCCGGCCCGACCGCGATCACCGGATCTTTACGACCTCGGCGCCGTACGCCCTGCCGCGGGTTCCCGGGGACCACGTCACCGCTACTCTCAGCCCGTGCAGGTAATTCCCCTTTCCACCGGAGCAGATCTTCGCGCCCTCCGCCCGAACTCCGACACGGTGGTGCTGTGCCTCAATGGGGGCACCGGCCGTATCGTGCCGGGCACCTGGAGCCCGACCCTCGAGTGGCTGATTGAGCGGCTGGCCCCGCGGTTCCCTGATGCCGGTTTCGTGCAGGTGCGTTACCGGGTGAAGTCGTGGAAGCGACTGCCCGAGTGCATTGCTGATGGCCATGCGGCTCTTGATTGGCTCACCGTTCCCCGGCGCGTGATCATGCTGGGCTTTTCGATGGGCGGTGCGGTGTCTGTGAGCTGCGCCGATGATCCCCGGGTGCGCGACATCATTGGCCTCGCACCGTGGTTTCCTGAAGATTTACCCCTGCCCGATCTCACGGGTGACCGGGTACAGATTATTCATGGCAGCATTGATGGATGGATCCCGGGTGTGCCGGGAGTGCGCCCATCGCACTCGCGCGGCGCAATCGGCCGCCTGCACGGCGTGGGCGCCGAGGTGTCGTACCGCCTCATCCGTGGGGCCGTGCATGGGCTGGCCGTACGGCCACGTGGCCGGCTGGTCACGCTGCCGCGGGCCGGTGCATGGGAGATAGCCGTCGAACACGCGCTGCGGGGCACGGGGGCGGGCGGCGACCAGCGCTAGGGCGCTGCGGCCCTTCGGATCTCCTGCCGCTTCGCGGTGGGCACCTTGACGTCCCACACGAGTCGCACCCGCTCCATGCCGCGACTGATCATCCACGACACATCGACCTGACGCCAGGTGAGGCCGTGGCGGGCCGATCCGGGGAATGCGTGGTGGTTGTTGTGCCACGCCTCGCCGAACACCGGCAGTGCCAGCGGCCAGAAGTTGCGGCTTTCGTCACCGGTGGGGAAGTCGCGCCTGCCGAACATGTGGCAGATGGAGTTGACCGACCACGTAAGGTGATCGAACACGAACACCCGCAGCAGTCCGGCCCACACAAAGCACTCAAAGCCCAGCGCAAGGCTGCCCCCACCCACCAGGTAGCCCACGGCGAACGGGATGGCCAGCGACAGCACCAGCCACACCATGTAAAGGCGGTCGATCCACCGGATGAGGGGGTCCGCATACAGGTCTTTGCCGTAGCGCTTGCCGCGCTCGAGCCCCTTGGTAGTGAGCAACCACCCCACCTGAGCATGCCACAGGCCCTTCAGCACACCGCGCCAGTCACTGCCATAGCCGTGGTGCGGGGAGTGGGGGTCGCCCTCCTTGTCGGAGAGCGCGTGGTGCTTGCGGTGGTCGGTGACCCACTGGGTGACCGGGCCCTGCAGGGTCATCGACCCGAGGATCGCCCACAGCGCCGTGAGCGTGCGGGTGGTCTTGAACGCGCGGTGCGAGAACAGGCGGTGAAACCCAATGGTGATGCCCAGCCCGCACACCACGTAGAGCACGGCGAAGGTGATGAGGTCGATCGGCCGCACTGCGACACCCCACAGCAGTCCGGTGATCGACAGCAGTGCGAGCGGTGGCACGATGATGGCGATGAGCGTGATGATGCGCGCAGACAGAAGGGGCGTGTCGCGAACTGTTCCAACTAGGGGGGCTCGTGGTTCCAATGGGTCGGTTGTCATCATCGGTCGGCAGGGTAGCGCGACCGTTCCGATGCGTTGGCAGTACGGGCGGGCGTCATGATGGGGTTGTGCGGATTGCGGTGATCGGAAGCGGAATCGGTGGCCTCGGGGCGGCGTGGCTGCTGTCGCGCACCCACGAGGTCGATGTGTTCGAGCGCGACTCACGTATCGGCGGCCACAGCCACACCACGCGGGTGATCGGGCCCGACGGCGAGCGTCTCGCGCTCGACTCGGGGTTTATCGTGCACAACGAGGTCACCTACCCACTGCTGGTGCGCATGCTGCGCGAGCTGGGAGTGGCCACGCAGCCCTCGCGCATGGGATTCTCAGTGACCTGTGAGGCATGCGACCTGGAGTTCTCGGGCGTGCGCCTGTGGACGCAGCCCGGGGCATTCATACGCCCCGCATTTGTGCGCATGATTCCCGATGCCGTGCGGTTCCAGCGCACTGGCGATCGCGCGCTCCTGCCGCGGTATGCGGGGCTCACTCTGCGAGAGTTCGCGCGCGCAGAGGGGTATTCACAGCGATTCATCGACCACTATCTGGTGCCCATCACCTCGGCCATCTGGTCGGCAGGGCAGGAGGACTCCCGCGACTTCCCGGCCGCCTACGCCGTCGGGTTCTGGCGCAACCACGGAATTCTGGGGTTCCGCCGGCTTAAGTGGCGCACCATCACCGGGGGCAGTGACACCTACGTGCGTGCCATCACGGCGGGGCTCGGGGATCGCGTGCACGCTGGCCTCGGGGTGACTGAGGTGCGTCGTGATGCCGATGGCGTGGACCTGCGCACCGATGACGGAAACGTACGCAGGTTCGACCACGTGGTGATGGCTGCCCACGCGCATCAGTCACTCGCCATGCTGGTTGACGCAAGTGATGAGGAGCGACGCATTCTCTCCGCATTTCGCACGACCGAGAGCGATGTGAGCCTGCATGCCGACTCCACGCTGCTTCCCAGAAGGCGCCGGGCACGCGCGGCGTGGAACCATCACGTGGATGACTGCCACGCCTCGTACGCCGCACCGGCCATGACCTACTCGCTCAATCGGCTGCAGGATCTGAGCTCGCGCACCGAGTGGTGCGTGTCGCTCAACCGTGATGATGAGGTTGATCCCGCGCGCCTGGTCATGCGTACGCGCTACGCCCATCCGGTGCACGACTTCACCGCACTTGGGGCGCAGAACGACATGCAGGCCATCCAGGGGGTGCGCCGCACATGGTTCAGCGGCGCGTGGATGGGCAATGGGTTTCATGAGGACGGCATGCGCGCTGCGGTGGGCGTGGCGAAGGGGCTCGGGGTGAACTGGTGAGGTCGGCCATCTACACCGGCACGCTCGTTCATGCACGTCGCACGCCGGCTGAGCACGTGTTTCGCTACCCGGTGTGCATGTACGCCATCGACGTGGATGAGATCGTCGAGCTCAACCGGAGCCTGAGGCTGTTCTCGTACAACAGGGCGGGGATCCTCAGCCTGCGTGACGGCGACCACATGGGCGACCCCATGCGACCGGTTGGCGAGAACGTGCGCAAGTACCTGACCAGCCACGGTGTGGACGTTGACGGTGTGCGCATCACCATGATCACCAACCTGCGCACTGCCGGGTATGTGTTCAACCCCGTCACGTACTTCTACGTGTACGCCCCCGACGGAGCGCTGCGATGCATTCTGGCTGAGGTGAGCAACACATTTGGCGAGCGTATGCCGTATCTGCTCACCGATGCCGAGCGCATCGACCCGCTCGCGAACGAGGATGCATTCCGGCACGACAAGCGCATGCACGTATCGCCGTTCTTCCCTCTCGACCAGGAATACATATTCCGGATGGGTGGGTTGGGGGAGGCCCTGGACATCCGCATGGACGTGATGCAGGGCGATGAACGGGCGTTCTGGGCGCACCTCACCGGTACACGTCACGTGTTTACCGATCGCGAGCTCGGGCGTGCGCTTCTGCGTTATCCGCTCATGTCGCAGCAGGTCATCTCGCTCATCCACCTCGAGGCCCTCAGGCTCTGGAGAAAGCGCGTGCCGTTTTACAAGAAGCCCAAGTTCGTGCCGTCGGAGGGATCGGTGGCCCGCGCAGACGGGCCCACGCCGGGTGGCCGGGGGCTCAGGCCGATTCCCGAGGCAAAGCGCAGCCCGATAACGCCGGTAGTGAAGGCCCTGGCGCTTCGCGGTCTGCAAAGGCCCGTGGGTGGAACCATCGAGGTACAGATGCCCGATGGCGTTGTGCACCGCATGGGATCCGGTGGCCCGCGGCACGCCCGCATCACCGTCACCGGCAAGGACTTCTTCCGGCGCATCGCGCGCCGGGGGCGCGTGGGCTTCGGTGAGGCCTATCAGGCCGGTGACTGGCGTGCAGAGGGCGATGATCTGGTGGCGTTCCTCGAAATCCTCGCGCTCACCGCCGAGGA
>SYFI01000132.1 GCA_005800465.1 Actinomycetota bacterium
ACATGCTCGGGTCGGTCGATCCGAATCCCGCGCATCTGGCGGTGGCCGAGTTGCAGCGACGGGGCATCGTGAAGGCCCTCATCACCCAGAACATCGACCGGCTGCACTCACGCGCCGGGAGCGAGGATGTGGTGGAGGTGCACGGGTCGCTCGACAAGGGCTCGTGCCTGCGGTGCTCGCAGACGGTCAGCATGGACGAGCTGTGTGCGCGGGCCGATGCCGCGGACGACGGCGTGCCCAGGTGCAACTGCGGCTACCAGTTGAAGAGCGGCGTGGTGCTGTTTGGCGAGGCCATGCCGATTGAGGCCATCGAGGCCGCATACGACGCCTGCGAGCGTGCTGACGTGCTGTTGGTGATCGGCACGAGTCTGCTGGTAACCCCAGTGAGCAATCTGCCGAGCGTGGTGCTCGCCCGCGGCGGGAGCCTCGCCATCCTCACCGAGGGCGGGACCCCATATGACGAGCGGTGCACAGTGCGCCTTACCGGGAAGGCGGGGCCCACCATGCAGGCCGTGCTCGCCGCCATCCCGGTATCCGGCAATTAGGCCTTGATGTAGGCGTGCACCAGGTCCATCTCGATGCGGACCGGTGCACCGTCGATGAGATCGGCAACCTCATCCATGAACGCCGCCATCGATGCGCGGCTGTTGGCAGCGCCGCCGGCCTCGTGGGTGTCATACAGGCCGATGCCGCGGATGGTGCCGCTTGCGGGGTCTCCCGTGATGAGCGCGAGCTCCTCGTTGGGATCGGTCTCCACAAAGGCGTCGGCGAAGGCGATGTACTTCAACATCACCTCGTCGTAGTGACCGGGCTTGGCCTTCATGGTGAACTCAACGACTGCGGGCATATATCCCTCCATTGGACATTCGATGCACGTATGTTGCCAAGGGCCGGACCCGCTGGCCCACAGATGTGACCGTGCACCGGATAGCGTTTCGCCCGACCCCCCTTGGAGGGAACCGCTCACGCTCGATGGAGTTCGCCATGCATGCCAGCCCTCGCAAATTTGTCGCCCCCCTCGCCCTCGTGGCAATGATCGGTGCAAGCGCCGCCACGGGCACCGCCATGGGCACTGCGACGGCCGGTGGTTACGGTGCCACGGCGGCGCCGCTCTCAAATGCCTCACTCGCATGTGCCTGGCCGGTTGAGAGCACTCCTGCCAAGGCCAATGTGATGTACCCCGACAGCAACGCCACCTACTGGACCACCCCCTATGTGGCCGCACCCGGCATGACGATCACGATCGCCGGCAACTACCCCACTGCGCGCTTCTTCTCGATCAACACCTACGCGAGCAACGCGCAGAGCTTCAGTCTGAACGGCGTGGGCAGCGCGCTGTCGGACTTCCAGATCAACCCCGACGCCGGGTCGGCAAATGGCTGGCAGACGCCCGGTGCCGCCAACGGCGGTGCGTACACGGTCACCCTCACCAACGACGTCGCGGCAGGAATGCCCAACGTCATCCCGCTCGCGCCCGCCACCCCCACGGCGCCTCTGCTCAAGATGCTGCCGGCCACCACCGGGTTCGTAATGGTGCGGGTGTACCTGCCTCAGGGCGGGAGTGCCGACAACCCGGCAGTCGTCCCACTGCCCGCCCTGACCATCAACACCCCGGGGGCTGCCCCGCGCGTGCTCACGCCGTGCGCCAACTCCCAGAAAGCGCCCTCAAAGGCATCGAAGGTGATGAAGAAGGCCATCGGGGCTATCGCCAACGCGATCCTCGGGGCAACCGGCAAGCTCGCCGGCCCACCGCCATGCACCACCAACTGCACCGCCCAGCTGCAATTCTCGCGAGCGGGTGGCACCACCACACCATTCCCCAACGCGGCAAGCGGCTACGCAGCTGCGCTCTACACCCCTGCCAAGGGCTACCTCACGATCGTGAAGGCGGTCATGCCGCTCAGCGCCACCGCGACGGGAAGCGCCCCGGCCGTGTGGCCCACCGCCACTAATCAGGCGCTGTGGCCGAGCCCCAACCTCGACCTTCGCTACTGGTCGGTGTGCAACTACATCTACAAGGTGCCGTACCCCGTGGTGAAGGTGGGCAAAAAGATGGGCTGTATTGCCGATGAGGCTGTCACCCTCACCGGAAGTGCTGGCAACGTGGCAAATGTGGTGCTGTCGTCGCCAACCGACCGGCCATCTGCGACGCGTCAGACGGGATCCCCCGTCGCCTGGCTTCCGACCTCGGTGAGCAACACGACCTCTCAGGAGGTCATCGCCATCCGCAACATGCTGCCCAACAGCCAGCCGGCACCCGGCTTCGCCAACTCGGTCACCAATGTGACCACCTACAACGATCCCGCTGCCGCGCAGGCCGTGATGCAGCAGTACTACCCATCGGCCGTGCAGTGCACCACCGCCACGTTCCGTCGGGGCGCTGCCCGCGGCGGCGCGCTGGGCGGCGCCAACGCGTGCTTCAAAAACCCGGTGACGCCCAGCACTTGACGAACGGACGAGATTCAGCCCGGCGCCGATGCCTCCTTAAGGCCCGGCGCCGAGTCGTCGAGCGCCCACACGCTTGGGGTCCCCAGCACCATCGCGATGTTGGCCAATACCGCCGCAGCCGCGATCCACATCACGCCCGACAGACCGATCCCGGCGATCACGGCGCCGATGAGTGCGAACCCAATGGGCTGACACACCTGGCTGCCGAGCGCACGGAACGAGCCCACTCGCGACCTTCGGTCGGGCGTGACCTGCCGGGTGATGGTGGTCTCAAGCAGGGTGCCCGAGATGGCGATGACGGTGCCGCCTACCCATGCGCCCACGCCCAGAACCACCGTGGGGGCCGGCATGGCAAGCAGCACGAAGAACCCCGCAAACAGCACTGTGACCGCGTACGACACCACGATGGGCCGTTTGGGCCGAAGCCGCTGGGCCACAAGTCCACCAGTGGCAAACCCAAGCCCGAAGCTCGAGATGACCACCGCCCACGATGCCGCACCGTCAAGGAACTGCTCGGCGATGAGCGGACCGCCCACAAAGATGGCGGGCATCACCAGAAGCGCGTAGAACGACTCGCCGACGACCACCACCACAAGCCAGGTTCGACTGCGAAAAGCGTCCCAGCCATCGCGCAGATCGGACAGAAATCGTTTGCCCGGCTGGGCTGTGCGCACGTGACGGAACCGCGCGAACGCAAGCAAGGTGATGCCCACCGCGAACGAGGCGGCATCAATGGCAATGGCCCCGGCCGGAGAGATGAGGGCCACCGCGGCGCCACCCACCACGCCGCCCAGCGTCATACCGAGGGCGGGGGTGATGGCAATGAGCCCGTAGGCGTCCTGCAGCCGCTCGGGGGCCACCGCCTGCGGCACGATGCCCGACAGCGCCGGCCGGAAAAACGACTCGGCCGTGCCGTACACGAACATGATCGCCATGATCGCTGGCACGCCCCCGACGCCAAGCACGAGGATGATGGCGAACACGGCCTGGCACACCCCGCGTGCCACGTCGCTGCCAATCATCACCAGGCGCCGGGGCACGCGGTCCGACCACACCCCACCCACCAGCAGAAACAGCACCAATGGCACCGCACGAGCGGCCAGCACAAGGCCGATATCGGCAGCCCCGCCACCCAGTTCGATGATGGCGAAGGGCACCGCCACCGACGCCATGACATCGCCGATGGTCGAGATGAGCTGCGCTGAAAACAGCAGCGCGAACGCGCGCTCCCGCAGGCAGCCAAATCCCGGGAGCATGCGAGCTCCTCTCACTCACCACACGCGACCCCGCACGGCGACCAACGCCGTGCGGGGTCGCGCTGACGACTACGTGCTCGCGGGGCGCGCTGCGTCAAGCACCTTACGGTTCGTTAGCAACAGGAAGCCGAAGCCGACCTTGGCGATCAGGTCGATGATTACGAATGATGCGACCTCAGGAGTGGTCCCGATGACACCGAGGCCCTCGGTTCCGAGGATCCACAGAATCGGGTAGATCGACCAGAGAACTGCCAACAGAATCGCCAGCTGCTGAAACTTGGCCTGCACTTCGGGCGGGCGCTGCTTCGCCGCCTTGAGAACCTCCGCAAGCAGGACCCACAGGATCCAGACGAAGATAAAGGCACTCACGCCAAACCACACCCAGCGAAGATCGGATGACGTGACGCCGGCAAAGAAGCCCGTGGCAATCATCCCGAGGTCAAGACCGATCAGCCAAACGATGGCTTCTTTGGTCGCGCCTGCGAGCAGCGCAAGGTCGAGCAAAAGGAGCGGGGTCGTGAAGAACCAGTCGACATACCGAGCCCAGTAGAACGGCTCGTACATTTCTTGACCTTCGCGCAAGATTGGAAACCAACCCTGCTTGAGGGACATTCCAAGATACGCGACTGCAGCGATGGCGGTAATAAAGAACGTAATCGTGTGAAACCAGCGATGGCCTGGCCTTTCACGAGCAGCCATAAGAACAAATGCGAGGGCACCAAGTGCCATCCCAATCGTGCCGATCCACAGCCACACTTGCACTGCGCTCGACGGTTCAATCATTTTGGGCTCCTTCTTTTATCCGCCGCGGGCACGGCGTCGAGTATGAATCTAACGCGAAGACGACCAGCCATCGCCTGAGAACGGTCGATTGTGCCACCCAAAGGCCCTGCGACGAGAGAAGCCGGTCACCCTCTCGCCGTCGCGGTGACAAGCCAGCCGGTGTTACGAAGCGGCAACCCCACGCGGGCAATCTCAGCCATGGTTGCCGCGCGGGCATCCTCTAGGCGATCTGCGGGGATGTACTCGCCATGCACGTGGTGCACTGCGGCCCACATGGCATCGGGCCCCGGGTAGCGCAGGCGCATGCAGCGGCTCCTCATGTCGATGGGCATGAAACCCGCGCTTTTGAGCAGCGCGTGCAGGTGGTCGGGGTCACCCAGCGCCTGACCACTCGGGGTGCCCTCCGGCGGACGCCGGTCAGCGAACCCCGCCGCCACGCGGCCCACGGTGACCGACTCGCACTGGTCAGGTGTACCCCAACACGCCATCACCAGCCGGCCGCCGGGCCGAAGCACTCGGTGTACTTCGGCAAACGCCTCGGGGTGATCGGGGCAGAACATAAGGCTGAGCGCGGCCACGACAAGGTCGAAGGAGGAGTCGGGCAGGTCGAGTGCCTGGGCATCCATCACCTCAACACCGACGACCCCCGGCACACCGGCCAGCCGTTCGCGCGCCACCGCCACCATGTGCGGGGCCAGATCCACGGCAGTCACCCGCGCACCGGCCGGACCAAGCATTTCGGCCATGGCGCCCGTGCCGCACCCGAGGTCGAGCACATCGAGCCCGCCAACGTCGCCCGCCAATGCACGCACCGCCAGATGCGGCTCGCGCAGCGCGGGCACCATCACGTCCTGATAGATGGACGCGGTGTCGTCCCACAGTGCGCGCACGGTGGCCGTGCGGATATCGGCGCTCACGGCAGGTGCCCCAGCCAGTTGCCGGTCATCATCGCGAGCTCGTCGGCGCAGCCCGTAAACACGTGATCGGCCTCGGCCAGCATGTCGAGGGTTACATCGCGATTGCCGGCCGCGCTGGCAATCGACGCAAGTTCGTAGCCCTCACCCGGCAGGATGAGGTGGTCGTTGCCCGCCTGGAAGATTCCGATGGGCACCTTCACCAACCCGATGCGCTTACGCGATTCGGCGTGCGGCGACTCCGGCCCACGCGAGGACCACCACGTGGCATAGGTCCAGATCTCGGCATTCTCGGGAGTGGTCAGCGGTCCGTTTGCACGCGTGACCGTGAAGATGCGGTCGTTTGGAGGGTCATCGGGATTCTCCGCCACGATTGGTCGTGCGATCTCCACCACCTCCTCATAGGTGGGCGACGCACCAAACCTGAGCCACCGCATGCGCAGCGACTCGGGGAGCGACTCGGGATGCGCGACGGTACACAGGCCCACCACCTCGGGCGGCTGCACCTCCGCGAGGAAGTTGGTGCATACCGTTGATCCCATGCTGTAGCCCAGCAACGCCACGCGTGGGAATCCGTTGTTCCTCGCCACGTCAAGGGCCGCGGAGAGGTCGAGCACGGTCTTCTCGAACAGCCCGCCGCCAAAGAACGGGCCGTAGTTGGCTAACCGGGTGTTGATGGACATGACCGAAAAGCCCTGGCGCGCGAGATCGAAGGCGAGGCGCCTCGGTACTCCCGACAGGAAGTTGCCCACTGACCCGTGCACCACGATCACCAGGAGCCGGCGGCGCTCTGGGGCGCCGAACCGGGGGCGAACCAGCATGCCGTCCCACACGCGGCCATCGTCGGTGTTCAGCGTCACGAGCCGGGTGCTGATCTCGCGGTCGTCACGCCCAAATGCCGGGCGTCGCCTGGCGCCGATTCGCCGCGAACTCACTCAATACCCCCGAGGAAATCGGTGATGGCATCGATCAGCAGGACGTCCTGCCCCTTGTAGAAGTGCCCCGCCTCGGGCACCCACACCAGATCCACATGCTTGTTACCCGACTCGCGCAGCAGGTCGGCCTGACGCTGGGCCTCGTCGGGGTCAACCACCTGATCCGCTGTGCCCTGAGTCAACAGCGTGGGCACCCTGACATCCGGCAACTGGCGAAAGGCCATGGCCGCGTAGGCCTCTGGGCCCCGCGAGTGCCACCAGGTGCGGTACGTGTACACCTCGCTGTCCTGTGGTCGGCGCGTGGGTCCGCGGCTCTGCTCGATGACGAACAGGCGGTCATCCTCCGGGCGATCCGGAGTGCCCAATCCCACCACCCCGGCCAAGCGCTCCACGATCTGCTCGTACGACGGGTTGGCGCCCCACTTGCGGCTACGCGCCTCCAGCGACTGCGGCAGGCCCCATGGCCCTGAGATCGAGATGAGCGCCTTGATGCCCACAAGGTTGTGGGTGGCCACGTACCGGGTCGCCAGGGTGGCGCCGCTCGAATACCCGCACACCACAATGCGGTCGTACCCCTGGGCCTCGAGCCACCAGTACGCGGCCTCGATGTCCTTGACGGCATCGTCGAAGATCGCCTTGCCAAAAAGCTGGCCCACGTTGCCCATGCGGGTCTCCACCACCAGCGTGGGATACCCGGCGCGGGCCAGACGCGAGGGCAGAAATCTGAGTGTGCCCACCAGGAAGTTGCCCATGATCCCGTGCACGTGGATGATCGCCGTGCGGTGGCCTGATGAGCGCTCGCGCACCCGGGTGATGCGATCGTCGATGTGCAGCAGTGCATCGTGTACTTCGCCGTCGGTGGCCGTAATCGTGGCAAGAACCCGCTCGACGCCCATCTACGTCGCCGGGCCCACGCCCGGGTCTACGTGCTGCACATCCCCGAATGGCATCTGCATAAACCGCGTGCCAAGCGTTCCAAAGGCGCCGGGGTCACCTGAACATGCGAATGCGTAGTGCCCCTCGCGCCCGCTGTCGCGCAGCATGCCCTGCCTGCCGAGTGTGTCGGCGATCTCGCGGGCGATTTCCTCGCCCGACGAAATGAGCGTGGCGTCGGGCACCTGGCGGCGGATCAACTTGGCCACCATTGGGTAGTGAGTGCAGCCGAGGATGACCGTGTCCACATCGGCATCGCGAAGCGGCTGGGTGTAGTCGCGCACCATGTCCACCACCGACTGATCGAATGGGTCGCCGCTCTGGATGGCGGGCGCCAGAAGCGGACAGGCCACGGCGGTCACCTCGGCGCCCGCGTCGTGCGCGGCGATCATGCGCTGGTACGAGCCCGATGCCACGGTGGCCTCGGTGGCCAGAAGGCCGATGCGGCGCGTGCGGCTGCTCTGCACGGCAGCATGGCTCTCGGCCGTCATCACGCCGATCACCAGTACATCAAGGTGCGTCTGAAGGTGGGCGAGCGCGGCGGCGGTTCCCGTGTTGCAGGCCACCACGATCATCTTCACGTCCTGCGCGAGCAACCACCCTGCGATGGCGTCGGCCCGTGCACGCAGATCCTCAGCCGACTTGTCGCCGTACGGAAACCACTCGGTGTCACCGAAGTAGATGAAGTCCTCCGACGGGAGCCGGGCCAGCAGCTCGTCGAGCACGGTGAGTCCGCCCACCCCGGAGTCGAACACCCCGATGGGCCTGTCTGCGTTACCTGCCATTACCGGCACACGTTAGAGGCACGCGACCCGGTGCTGTCCCAGCCAGCGTGGACGAGTTCCAATGAGGACGAGCCACCTCCGTCCACCACTTCCCATTCGCGCAGCCGACCGTGCGTCGCCAGATGGCTACCGGTGGGGTCTCAGATCGTTCGTCGAGTCCATCGATAAGGAGCATGTCTGTGAAAAACCTCCGGCCGCCGGCCCCAGACCCCTGGGGCGCGGCGATTTACGATTTGGAGGTGCCGCGGTGCTGCCGGGCGTGGCGTTCACGTGCGTGCCCGACCTGACGGCGCTCGGCCAGAACACGAAATGCGCTGGCGATTGGCGACCCCACCACCACACGCAGCCGCGCATTCATTGGCGCCTGCGCTGCGATGAGTGCACCGCCCAGAAGCGGCAGCAGGATGTACGGGATGCGGTCCACGAGGGACTCCTTGTTCAGCCAGCGGTCAGACGCTTGCAGAGGAAACCATTAGCATCAGGCGCCGTGCCCGACACCCTCACGGCCGATGCGCCGCCGGTTCGCAAGAACCTCATTCTGCTGCTGGCGTGCCTGGGGCAGTTCATGGTGGTGCTCGACGTCGCGGTAGTAAACGTGGCGCTGCCGATCATGCGCGTGGACCTCGGGTTCAGCCCCACCGGCCTTCAGTGGGTGGTCAATGCCTACACGCTCACCTATGCGGGCTTCCTGCTCCTGGGCGGTCGCGTCGCCGATCTGTTGGGGCGGCGGCGCATGTTTCTCGTGGGTCTTCTGGTGTTCACGGTGGCCAGTCTGGTGTGCGGATTCGCGCCAAACGGATGGGCCATGATCACCGCCCGTGCGGTACAGGGCGTGGGCGCGGCCATCCTCTCCCCCGTCACGCTCACCATCGTCACCACCACATTCACTGAGGCCAAGGAGCGTTCCCGGGCGCTTGGCATGTGGAGTGCCTCGCTGGCCAGCGGTGGCGCGGTGGGCGTGTTGATCGGCGGCCTCCTCACCGACCTCCTCTCGTGGCGCTGGATCTTTCTCATCAACATCCCCGTGGGAGTGGCGGGACTCATCGTGGGCCGCTGGGTCATTCCCGAGACCTTCGGGTCGGGCGCAGGCAAGAAGCTCGACGTCGCCGGCGCGGTCACCATCACGCTGTCGCTCACCGCATTTGTGTTCGGCATCGTGCAGACCAATGCGTACGGCTGGGGTTCGGCATGGACCCTGGTGCCCATTGTGGGCGCCACAGTGCTGCTGGCGGCCTTCATCCTTATCGAGACCCGCCTGGCGTCGTCCCCCATCGTCCCCTTCGGAATGTTGAGGTCTCGCGCGCTCACAGGGGCCAACATCGCCATGGCCTGCGTGGGTGGTTCGATGTTCGCCATGTGGTACTTCGTGTCGCTGTACCTGCAGGAGGTGCTCATGCTCTCGCCCCTGCAGACGGGCCTCGGGTTTATCCCCGCAGCCCTCATCATCATCGTGGGCGCACAGATCGCCGGGCGAATCATGCCGCGCACCGGCCCCACCCCCATCCTTGCGGTCTCGGGCATCATCATCGCCGTCGCGCTCTTCTGGATGTCGTTTCTGTCGGCAGACGACTCGTACTGGGTGGACATCTTCGGCCCCATCTCACTGGTGTCACTGGGGCTCGGCCTCAGCTTCCCACCGGGCACCTATGCCGCCATGTCGGCAGTGGGTCCGCAGATGGCCGGACTGGCATCTGGCCTTGTAAACGCGTCGCGTCAGGTGGGCGGCGCCATCGGGCTGGCCGTGCTGGCCACCATCGCCGCCCACCGCACCGGGGCGCTCGACGCCACCGAGTCTGCTGCCTCGGCGCTCGCCGACGGCTACGGCCGGGCGATCCTCGTGGGCTCGATCATCGCCCTAGGCGTTATCGCTGCCGCCTTCATGATCCCGCGATCACGCCCCGAGCACGGCGGCCCGGCGCAGAATTAGGCGCCGGGCTCCGGGTTTTTCTTCGCGGCCGCGTCGATTGCAGCAGCCTGCTCGTTCAGATTCTCGCCCGCGATATCCACGGGGGGCAGGATGCG
>SYFI01000133.1 GCA_005800465.1 Actinomycetota bacterium
CGCCCTGCGGCCCAGAGTGGTCCGTAGGGGCACGCGATGTCTTTGGCGCCCGTGGCAGGGTAGCTCTCGATGTCGTTCCCCAAATCCTCTGGAGCTCATCCATGCATGTCGCCTCCCGCAGCACCCGTCGTGTCCGTCTCATGTGCGGCGCCGGGGTATTGGCAGCCATCGCCGTGCCGGTAACCGCCTTCGGCGGCTTCCCTCCCCCCACGATCACGTCGGCGAGCCCCAGCACGGTTTCCACCAGCGGCGGCACCACCATCACGGGAACATATCCCTATTCGTATCCTCCGCCGTTTATCCCCAGCCTTCTCATTGATGGCCAGCCGGTCACCGGGTGGTCAATCACCAGCTCCACGCACATCTCCCTCGTGGTGCCGGCGCACGCCGTCGGCGTCGTCAATATCCGCTGGAATCAGCCCATCAGCGGGTTCGGTGTGCATGCAGACCTCAACGGGGCGCGCACCTGCTTTGTCCCCACGCCCGAGACGCCCAACGCACCGGCCGCAGCGGCAGGTGATGGACAGGCGGTGATTACCGTGGCCACGTCGCCCGGTGGTCAGGCTCCCCCTTTGTCACCGCCTCACCGGGTGGGGCCACTTGCACCGTGAGCGCTGCCACCGGTTCGTGCACCATCACCGGCCCCAGCAACGGCACGGCCTACCGGTTCAGCGACACCGCCATCAATGAGGGGGGCAATTCCTCAGCCTCCGCGTTGTCGAGCGCGGTCACGCCCACGGCCGGGGCCACCACACCTGCAGCGCCTGCAGCACCTGCTGACACCACGCCTGTCGTGGTGCCCGCTGCCAGCGTGGCGCCGCTTAAGAAGATGCTGGTATCTGGCGGCACGGGCGGCACGTATACAACCACGGGCCTGGTGCCAGACGGCGCCACCAGCGTGGCGCCGTCGGCCATCAGTGGCGGCGCAACGTCCGCCGAGGTGCTCCGGCACCGTGCCCGGTCACACGCCCGGGTCGCAGCCCGGTGTCCCATCACCACGTCGGGTGGCACCCGCACGTTCCGCTGCCAGCTCACGCTCGGCAGGGGTCGCTGGACCCTGGTCACACAGGCGAAGCACGCCTTGTCACCGGTGGCCCAGTCGATGCGGGTGGTTGTGGTGCGCCGTGCGGTGCATAGGGCCGTAACCGGCCGACCCAAGTCTCAGGCGAGGGTTCTCTTCAACCGCAGGGGGTTTGCCCACGCCGAGGCCGGGCGTAGGGTTAGGAGATGAGCACTCTTCGCCACGAGCGGTCTGCAGGGGGGGTGCTGCTCATCCCCATTGGCGAACGTCTGCTCGTTCCACTCATCACGGTGCCGGGTACCGAGGTGGTTGGCCTGCCCAAGGGGCGGCTCGAGAAGGGCGAGACCCGGGCCGAAGCGGCTATTCGTGAGGTGCGCGAGGAGGCCGGGCTCACCGGCATGGTCATCGAGACGCTCGGCACCATCTCGTACAAGTTCTGGGCGCAGTCCGAGAAGGTCCGGGTCAGCAAGAGCGTTGAGTTCTTCCTCATGCTCTACCGCGCCGGGTCGCCTTCAAAGTTCGCACACGCCGAGGTTGACAACGTGCGCCTCGTGCCGATCGAAGAGGCCGAGGCGCTCATCACCCATTCCGGCGAGCAGGCCATTCTGCGCGCCGCCCGCCGCCGGGTGCGCGACCTCAGCGCCGATGGCTGGATGGCCGTGACCGACCGCCCCGCCCGTGCCCGACTCGGCACCGCAGTCGCCTAGCTCGATGTTCGCGCTCAACTTCTACTCGCCGCTGTTCACCGACCAGCTGCGCAAGGGCCGTAAGACCGCCACCATCCGCCTGGGCGACAAGCGCGCAAAGTACTCACGCGGCCAACTGGTGTGGGTGACCATTGGTCACCGCCGCGGCCCGCGCCAGCGATTGTTCACCGCCATCATCGATGAGGTGACGGTCAAGCGGGTGTCCGACCTCACGCAGCGCGAGATCGAGCGCGACAACCCCGAGTTCCGGCTGGTGGAGGATGTCCAGCAGTTCCTCTCCCACATCTATTCGCGCCCCATCGACCTCGACGACGAGGTGACCATCGTGGACTTCAGCGAGGTCATCGAGTACCCACCGCTCGACTGACGAGTGCTGGCGGTCGCGCCCTACTGCGTGGTGCCGACGAAGAGCACAGTCATGCCCGCACCGCTCGCGGTGACGATGGGCGAGCACGTCCCGCCACCAACCGTCTGCTCCACCTGCAGGCGCACGTTGTAGGTGCCTGGGGGCAGGTCGACGGGCGTCCCGGCCATGAATACAACGGCACCGAAGATGTACTGCACCGGAAGCGTTGCGGTGACGGGAAATGGCGCGCCGCTGTCGGGCGAACCCAAGGTTGATCCGCCGCCGGTCCGGACGTCTGCGATCAGTCGCGCGCCTGTCGCACCGTCTGCACTCAGTCGTGCCTGCCCTGAGATCCAGATACGGCTGGTCAGCGTTGGGGCGATCACTATGCCCGCGAGGTCGGCGGTCCCGCAGCCCGTGAGGGAGCTGGTGGGCGCTCCAACGATGGTGTTCCCGTAACTCAGGCCCGCTGCGCCTTGCGCACCGATCGGCCCCTGGGCCCCGGAATCGCCCACTGGCCCCGTGGGCCCCGAAGCGCCCGGAGCCCCGGTCGCCCCCACTGGACCCGTGGCCCCGTCGGCCCCCGAGGGTCCCGTCGGCCCCGTGGGCCCGATGGCCGTTGGAAGCACCCGCTCCAGCTGTCCCGGCTTGAAGTCCACGGCGAGCAGGGAGTGGTTCTTCACCTTGGCGCTGGTCACCGACCCGTTGCGTAACTGCGCTGTTCCCACTGAGTTCTTGGGTAACTTCGCGGCGGCATACCCCCCGCCCGCTGCCGCGACGACAAGCGCGACCATTGCGATGACCATCGCCGGAGACGGCCTATGGGTGTGGGGTGTGAGGTTCTTCACAGCTCAGGAGGGGGGAGTGAGAACCAAACATGACCCCGTGCGGGGATTTTGTATGACCCCCCGCCGGCAATCACCGGCGCGGGGGGGTACCGAGGACTAGCTGGGCTGCGGCACAATCCGGATGTACGGCTTGGGCTCCTGCCAGCCGTCGGGCCAGATCTGCTTGGCGGCCTCGTTGTCC
>SYFI01000134.1 GCA_005800465.1 Actinomycetota bacterium
GAGACCGAGGTGCGCGGCTGGGGCGATCGCGCCGAGGCGCTGGACATCATCCACACCTGCCGGGAGCGCGCCACCACCTAGCCCCCGGGCAGGTGGTTACCGATCGTCGTTTATGCCCGTCGGAGCCGGCAGCGGGTACGGCATGGTGTTGACCTCGCGCAGTTCCCGGCTGGCCGTCTCAAGGCGGAAGACGGCGGTCACGTTCATGCCGAGCGCGCTCACCCCGGCGATGATGTACATCGTCGCTGCGAGTCCGATGGATCCCACCATGAGCGGCAACGAGACGATTCCCACCACGGCACCCAGCTTGGCCGTGCTGGCCGCGAGACCTGCGCCGGTGGCCCGTAGCGCGGTGGGGAATACCTCCGCTGCCACGAGAAAGGTGGTGGAGTTGGGGCCCGTGTTCACCATCAGGTTGAACACAGCGAATCCGATGAGGATGACGGGGTCGGATTGTGTCCCGAGCGATCCGGTGGCAAGGAGCAATAGGCCCACGGTCGCACCTACGAAGCCCACGATCTGCAGCGACATCCGCCCGATCCGCTCCACGAGCACGATGGCGATGACGAAGCCGATGACCAGAAAGATGTCGAGGCCCGCGGTGCCCGCCGTGACGGCGATGTCCTTCCCGATGACCGTGCCGTCGCCACCGATGCTGATCATGGCGAGAACGGTGGGGGTAAAGATCCCCACGCCGTACAGCATGATGTCCATGAGGAACCATGGCACCGCGGCAAGAATCGTGCGCCGGCGAAGCCCCGGTGCGAAGAGCGCCCGTACACCGGGGTGCTTCTTCTGAGCCTTCTTCGTGTGTTCCCACTCAGGGCTCTCCGGAATCGAGCGCCTGAGAAACACGATGATCAGCGCAGGCAGCGCTCCGGCCGCCAGCATGAGACGCCATGCCAGATCCTGATCGGCTCCCGAGAGCAGGATCAGCACACCGAGGCTCGCGCCCAGAAGGATACCAATGGCCTGAAAGCTGAACGCACCGACCATCCACCGCCGGCGCACGCTCGACGGCATGAACTCGGCCAGATACGACGACGCAATGAAGTAGTCGGCGCCCACGGCAAACCCCAAAAGGAACCGGAAGGCCAGAAGGCTCCACAGATCCCATGCGAATCCTGACAACACGGCGAAGATGACGAACAGGAGCAGGTCGGCCACAAAAAGCAGCCGACGCCCGAAATGGTCGGCAAGGCGCCCCATGACCGCCGCACCGATGACCGCACCCAGAACAGCTGCGGCGCCCACCTTTCCCTTTTCGAAATCCCCCAGGGTGAACTCCACCGTGATGAGCGGC
Source organism: Actinomycetota bacterium (assembly GCA_005800465.1). Taxonomy (GTDB): domain Bacteria; phylum Actinomycetota; class Thermoleophilia; order Miltoncostaeales; family Miltoncostaeaceae; genus SYFI01. The sequence goes on from SYFI01000134.1 coordinate 1,304, forward strand.
AGGGCACCTCCGATGATGAACAGGTCGAACCCATCGAGGAGCACCCCGAGGCCGGACAGAAACTACACCCGGCGCTGAAGCGGATTCAGGGTGGATTCAGCACCACGGGTGGGTTGAGGGGCGTTACGAGACATCACCGGCGGGACTCAACACGACCACGTCGCCTGGCGGCCGTGATGTGTCCTAGGCCAGGCGCACACGGGACGTCCGGTCAGCGTGGCGTGGCGCTGTGGGTGCCGGTGGCAATCACGCGCCGGTGGTGCACAGCCGGCTCCCGACATCTCCGTGACCGCCACCCAGAACGGTCATTCTGCGCACATCAGAACAGCTGGTTCTCGCCCGCGAAGATCTCCGACACCGACTCGTCGCAGAAGACGTTGTGGATGGTGTCCGACAGGATGCGGTCCACCGAGAGGATCTGGATCTTGCCGCCCGCCGAGCCCTCCGGCACGGGAATGGTGTCGGTCACCACGATCTCCTCGATCACCGACTCCTCAAGCCGATCAAATGCCGCGCCCGAGAAGATTCCGTGTGTGGCAGCGGCCAGAACCTTGGTGGCACCGGCCTTCTTCACCACAGCGGCTCCGGCGCACAGGGTTCCGGCCGTGTCGATCATGTCGTCAATGAGCAGGGCTGCTTTGCCCTCGACATCACCGATGAGAAACGTGATTTCCGCGGTGTTGTGCTCAGGCCGTTGCTTGGCCAGCACCGCAAGGCGCGCGCCCAGCTTCTCGGCGAAGTGATTGGCGAGCTTTGCGCGCCCCGCGTCGGGCGACACCACCACGAGCCCCTCGGGGAAGTCGCCGGCGAATTGGCGCTCCAGGAAGTGGTCGGCCAGGATGGGCGTCGCGGTCATGTGATCCACCGGGATCTGGAAGAAGCCCTGGATCTGGCCGGCGTGCATGTCCATGGTGAGCACGCGGTCCACACCCGCGGCCTCGAGCAGTTGGGCCACCAAGCGGGCCGTGATGGGCTCGCGTGGCGAACTCTTCTTGTCCTGGCGCGAATAGCCGTACCAGGGCATGACTGCGGTGATGCGGTGTGCCGATGCCAACTTGGCCGCGTTGATCATGATGAGCAACTCCATGAGGGAGTCGTTCACCGGTGTACTGGTGGATTGCACCAGAAAGATGTCGGCGCCGCGGATGCTCTCCTCGAAGCGCACGTAGATCTCGCCATCCTCGAAGCGCTGGATGATGACCTCGCCGAGGTCGATACCCAAGCGACTGCCGATCTGCGCGCCCAGCGCCTTGCTGGACGTGCCTGCAAACACCATGAGGCGCTTGGAGTCGTCGCGATCGATGCTCTTGGTGCTCATACTCAGTGCGCTCCGGGGTCGTCATCGGCAGCGGCCCTCTTGGCCCGCGCCTCGGCCTTGTCGGTAAAGCCCTCGATGTTCTGCTGCCGGGCACGTGCGATTCCCAGTGCACCCGGGGGAACGTCGCCGGTGATTATGGAGCCTGCCCCGGTCATCGAGCGGTCGCCGATGGTGACCGGCGCAACCAGCACGCAGTCGCTGCCCGTCTTCACGTCGCTGCCCACCGTGGTGCGGTGCTTGCGGAAGCCGTCATAATTGGCCGTGATGTTGCCCGCGCCGATGTTGGTGTTCGTGCCCACCTCGGCGTCACCGATATACGACAGGTGGGGCACTTTGCTGTTCTCGCCGAGCGTGGTGTTCTTCATCTCCACGTAGGTGCCGGCCTTACTGCCATCGGCCATGGTCACGCCCGGGCGCAGGTACGCGAACGGCCCCACCTGACAGCCGTTACCCACCGCTGACGACAGCACGTGGGCACTCACCACGACGGTGTCGTTGCCCACTGACGAATTGACCATCACCACGTCGGGGCCGATCTCGCACCCCTCCCCCACACTGGTCGCGCCGCGCAACACCGTGCCGGGCCACAGCGTGGTGTCCTGACCCACGGTCACAAAGGCGTCAACCAGCACGCGGGTTGGGTCGGGCATGGTTACTCCACCCAGCATCAGTTCGTTGCGCAGTCGTGCCTGTATCGCGGCCTCGCAATCGGCCAGGTCGGCACGGGTGTTGACGCCCTGCACCACCGTGGCATCGGGCGCCACCAGCGCCCCCACCTCGCCTGCCATAAGCGTGAGGACGTCCGGGAGGTAGATCTCTCCCTGTGCGTTGTCGCTGCCCACCTGGGCAATGGCGGTATCGAGCTGGGCGCGGTCGAATGCGAACAGGCCCGCGTTGATCTCGCGCACTGCAAGATCGTCGGGGTGCGCGTCGCGCGCCTCCACCACCCGCACGCCCATGGGCTCACGGATCACCCGGCCGTAGGCGCTACCGTCAGGCAGGATGGCCGTGACCATGGTGGCTGCACGGCCACTGTGCACGTGATCGCTGATGAGCGCGCTCACCAGCTCCGGATCCACCAGCGGCGTGTCACCGCATATGACCACAACGGTGTCCACCACGGGGTCGAGGGCCTCGAGCCCGATACGCGTGGCACCGCCAGTGCCGTCGCGCACCTCCTGAAGCGCCGTGCACATGCCGGCCGGAAGTGACTCGATGACCTCGTCACCCTCGGGGCCGAGCACCACCACCACCGAGGCCGGAGCGACGTCACCGAGCGCGTCGAGCACCCACATGATCATGGGCCTACCAGCGATCGGGTGGAGGACCTTCGGGAGGCGAGAACGCATGCGGGTTCCGTGACCCGCGGCAAGTACGACTGCGCCGACGCTCATCTCGCTGGCCTGTGTTGTGTGCCTGGTTGGGGCGGGAGGATTCGAACCC
>SYFI01000135.1 GCA_005800465.1 Actinomycetota bacterium
CCCGCGCCGCGGGAAGTGGGTATCCCCCAGGATGGCGATTCGCATGGCGTGTCTACACTAGGTCCGCGAGCGCGCGTAGCTCAGTGGATAGAGCACTGGCCTCCGGAGCCAGGGGTCGCAGGTTCGAATCCTGCCGCGCGTACTCGTTCGGAGGCACTTCTTGCGCATCGCGTTACTCGGCGATACCCATTTCCCGCGGGGACTGTCACGCCTGCCCGATGCGTGTCTGGCCGAGTGCCAGTTGGCGGATGCCATTGTCCACACGGGCGACCTCGCCGACATGGCGTGCCTCACCCAGCTGACGGCGATCGGCCCCCCGGTGGTTGCGATCAATGGGAACGCTGATGACGACGCCGTGAAAGCCGCGCTCCCAGCCACGGCAGAGGTGGAGTTGTCCGGCGGGCGCCGGCTTGGCCTGATGCACGACGGGGGCCCCGAGAAGCGCCGGCTTGCGCGCCTTCGAAAGCGGTTCCCCGACTGCACTGTCGTCGCGTTCGGGCACTCGCACATCCCCCTGCATGCGACCGCGCCGGACGGCTTCATGATCATCAACCCTGGTAGCGCCACCGACCGTCGCAGGCAGCCGCACCATTCGATGGTGGTGATCGAGGTGGAAGGCGATGGGCCTCCTGCCGTGTGGTTCGTGAATCTGGATGATGACGGAGCCAATTTTCCGGCCGAACTCATCCGCACTGTGCAATAGGGTCAGCGCGTGGATCTTCAGGTCACATTCATCGGGACGTCCGCGTCGGTGCCAAGCGCCGCACGGGGCACGTCGGCCACGCTGGTTGCCCGTGGCGGTGCACGGTGGCTGGTCGACTGCGGCGAGGGAACCCAGCGCCAGTTGCTGCGCTCGGGGCTCGGGCTCACCGACGTCGACGCAATCCTTCTCACCCACCTGCATGGGGACCACTTCCTCGGTCTCCCCGGAATGTTCAAGACCTACGGGCTGCGCGGGCGTGAGCGCGAACTGCTTCTCGTGGGCCCGCCAGGCCTTGAGTCCCTGCTCGACACGCTGCATCCGGTGATCGGCCGCTTGCCCTTCCGCCTCGACGTGATGGAATCCTCCCCGGGCGCCGTCATCCGGGAGGACGGCATGGAGGTGCGGGCCTTCCACACCGACCACGGCATCCGCTCCCTGGGGTACGCCCTTGTGGAGGAGGACCGCCCCGGCGCGTTTGACGTGGACGCGGCACGTGCGCTGGGCGTGCAGCCGGGACCCGACTTCGGTGTGCTGCAGCGCGGCGGCGAGGTGCGCGCTGCCGATGGCGCGGTGGTGCGACCGGATCAGGTGATGGGGGAGGCCCGCGAGGGCCGCACCGTGGTGTTCTCGGGCGATACCCGTCCGTGCGCGGGCACGGCGAATGCTGCGACGGGTGCCGACCTGCTGGTGCACGAGGCCACGTTCACGTCGGAGGATCGCGACAGGGCGGTCGAGACGCGCCACAGCACCGCAGAGGAGGCCGCCACCCTGGCCCGCGATGCCGGGGTGCGCATGCTTGCGCTCACGCACATCAGCACGCGCGTGCAACCGCGTGAGGTGCGACGTGAGGCCGAGGCCATTGTGACGTCCGTTGTGGTGCCGCGCGACTTCGATCAGGTGGAGATCCCGTTCCGCGAGCGCGGTGAGCCGCGGCTTGTGCCTGTGCAGGAGCGAGTCGGCCGGGGGACCCGCGAGGATGGACGAGGAGCCGCGGAGGCCCCTGCTACGCTGCCGGACGCAACCCTTTAACGCCGGTCCTGTGAGGCCGGGAAGGAGCAGTCACATGAGCGCACCCCAGTCCCTGTATGGACTCCTCGTACCCCCGGGCGGGTAGCGCCATGACTGCCAAGGTTTTGATTGACGCCGAACAGTGCCGGCGGACGATCGCGCGTATCGCCCACGAGATCGTGGAGCATCACCCCGACCCATCCGCCATCGCGCTGGTGGGTCTGCACACACGCGGCGTGCCGCTGGCCGATCGCCTTCGCGCGCTCATCACCGAATTCTCGGGTGCAACCCCGGCCATCGGGTCGGTGGACATCGCCCTGTATCGCGACGACGTTGGCGTGGGCGGCGGTCGCCGCGGCGTGGTGCCGGTGGTGGGTGAGACGGTGCTCGATTTCGACATCGGCAAGCACGCGGTCATCCTCGTGGACGACGTCCTGTTCACGGGGCGCACCATCCGCGCCGCCATCGACGCCGTGTTCGATTACGGGCGGCCCCCGCTTGTGGAACTCGCGGTACTCGTTGACCGGGGGCATCGTGAACTGCCCATTCGCCCCGACTACGTGGGCCGCAACCTGCCCACCGGGCCGGGCGAGCGCATCACGGTGCATCTGGCTGAGATCGACGGCTCCGACGAGGTCCTATTGGAGGTAACGGCATGAGCGCGCGCTCATCGCTCATCCGCGTCGGTGACCTTGACGTCGATGGGATCGGGCGCATCCTTGGTACGGCCGAGCGCTTTGGCGAGGTGATGGAGCGGGATATCAAGAAGGTGCCCACGCTCCGGGGGCGCACGGTCATCAACCTGTTCCTTGAACCATCCACCCGGACGTCGACATCATTCGAACTCGCGGCCAAGCGGCTGTCGGCCGACGTGGTGAGCATCAGGGGTGCCGGCACCAGCATGGACAAGGGTGAGACCCTCAAGGACACCATTCGCACACTCGAGGCCTACGACCCCGATGTGTTCGTGGTGCGGCACCCACAGGTTGGTGCCTGCGACGTTGTGGCCCGGCACACCAGCGCCGCAGTGGTCAACGCTGGTGACGGCACCGGGGAGCATCCCACTCAGGCCCTCCTCGACCTTTACACGGTGCAGCGTGAGATCGCTCCCATCGAGGGATTGCATGTGGCATTCGTGGGTGACGTGCTGCATTCACGGGTCGCACGGTCGGGCATCTCGGCATTTCGCATGATGGGCGCGAAAGTCACGGTTGTCGCGCCCCCCACGCTCGTACCCCGCTACCTCGGCGAAGCCCTTGGCACCGAAGTGTCCGCCGACATCCGCGACATCGCAGATGCCGACGTCGTGTACGTACTTCGTATGCAGCTTGAGCGCATGGGCACCGGTGGGTTTGTGCCGTCGCTCGAGGAGTACGCACGTATGTACCAGGTCAATCACAGCCGGCTGCGTACCGGCCAGCGGGTGATGCACGCAGGCCCTGTCAATCGCGGGTTCGAGATCAGCGGAAAGGTGGTCGACGACCCGTCGACGCTCATCGAGGCTCAGGCCGGAAATGGATTGGTGGTGCGCATGGCGGTGCTCTACGACATGCTGAGCGAGTCGCAGACGGCGGCCCCGGGCGTTCCCGGCGTCAAATTGGAGGCGGCATGAGCATCTACGTGCCCAATTCGCGGGTGCGGCTGCCGCAGCGCCCCGGTACGCTTGCCAACGTGGTAATTCGCGGCGCGCGGATCCTTGATCCGGCCGCCGGAATCGACCGCGAGGGCGATCTGATCGTCCGTGACGGTGTCATCGGGGGCGACCCAGACGGCCTCGAGGTGGTTGACGGCACCGGGCTCAACGTCATTCCCGGCCTTGTCGACGTGCACGTGCACCTGCGCACCCCGGGCAAGGAGCATGCCGAAGACATTGCCACTGGCACCGCCAGCGCTGCGGCCGGCGGTGTGGTGACCGTGCTCGCCATGCCCAACACCCAGCCGCCAACCGACAGCCCGAGCATTCTCGGCTCCCTGCTCGACCGCGCCGCGCGCGAGGCCGTGGTTCCCACCGGCTTCATTCCCGCAATTACGGTGGGGCAGATGGGCGACCAGCTGACCGAGCACGGTGACCTAGCTGAGGCCGGGGCAGCGGCGCTGTCGGATGACGGCGTGCCGGTCGCCAATGCATCAGTGATGCGCCGGGCCCTGCAGTATCAGAAGGCCGCCGATCTGCTGTTCACGCTGCACGAGGAGGATATGAGCCTCTCGGGCACCGGAGTAATGCATGAAGGGGTCATTTCCGCCCGCATCGGGCTTGCCGGAATCCCCAGTGTGTCGGAGGCGGTCCAGGTGGCGCGCGACTGCTCATTGGCAGCGTATGAGGGGGCCCGCATCCATATCTGTCATGTGTCCGCACGGGAGACAGTGGAGGAGATCCGCCTGGCCAAGGCCCGCGGGGTGTCGGTTACCGCCGAGGTCACACCACACCACCTGCTGCTCACCGATCAGGTGGTGGGTGATGACCCCGACCCGGCCAAGTTCAAGATGAACCCGCCACTGCGTGGATCGGATGACCGGGAGGCGCTTATCGAGGCGCTCATCGACGGGACGCTCGACTGCATCGCCACCGACCATGCACCGCACCCGGCGGATGAGAAGGAGAACCCGTTCGCGGCAGCACCCTTCGGTGTGATCGGCCTGGAGACAGCCTTCGCGGCCTGCCACACCGAACTTGTGGTGGGTGGCCGCATGGACCTTGCCGACCTGGTGCTACGCATGAGCACCAACCCGGCCCGCATCTTCGGGCTGCCGGTGCCCACACTGGCGGAGGGCGCACGCGCCGACCTCGCTGTTGTCGATCTTGCCGCCACCGATGTGGTGGGCGAGCGGCCGTACGCAAGCAAATCAACCAACGCGGCCTTCGTCGGCATGCAACTCACCGGACAGGTCGTCATGACCCTCGCCGGTGGCCAGGACGTCTATCGGAGGAACGCGTGAGCATCCGTCACCCCGCGCTGGCCCGTCGCGAGGACGCGGGCCTCGTCATTATCGACGTCCAAGATGCGTTTCGGCCGGTCACCGACGGCTTCGACCCCGTGGTGGCCAACTGCGGTCTGCTGGCCGAGGGCTTCGGTGTGATGAATCGCCCGGTCATCGTCACCGAGCAGTACCCGAAGGGGCTTGGCCACACGGTGCCCGAGCTTGCTGAGCGCCTGCCCGAGGGCACGCCCGTGATCGAGAAGACCCGGTTCTCGGCCTGTGGGGTGGAGGGGTTTGAATCGGCCTATGACGCTGCCCGGTGCGAGACCTGGGTGGTGTGCGGCATTGAGGCCCACGTGTGCGTCAACCAGACGGTGCATGACCTGCTTTCGCGCGGCGCATCGGTGCACGTGGCAGCCGACGCCGTGAGTTCGCGCACCCCCGCCAACCGCGATGCAGGGCTCGCGAAGGCGGCCCGGGCCGGGGCCCATGTGACATCGGCCGAGATGGTGCTGTTCGAGATGCTCGGCCAAGCGGGCGGGCCGGAGTTCAAGGCGATCTCGGCGCTGGTCAGATGAGCGCGGTCATCGTGCTGGAGGACGGTCTGGTGCTGCTGGCGCGCGCTGCGGGTGCGCGCGGAACTGCACTTGGCGAAATGGTTTTCACCACCGGCATGAATGGCTACCAGGAGGCGATCACCGACCCGTCATACATGGGGCAGATTCTCACCTTCAGCGCTCCCATGATTGGCAATTACGGCACAGGTGACCGGTGTCTCGAGAGCCCGCGCGTGTGGCCGGAGGCGGTTGTCGCCACGCGCATCGGCGACTCCCCGGGGGTGGCGGGTGGCACGGGGTTCAGGTCGTGGCTCATCGCGCAGGGCGTGGTGGCGGTGGAGGACGCCGACACCAGGCGCCTTGTACGCCATCTGCGCGACAACGGCGCCATGCGCGGCGGGGTAAGTACCGAGATGGGCGCTGAGGAGCTTCTGGCGTTGGTGCGCGAGCACCCGTCGCTCGACGGTCGCGACCTCGCGTCGCAGGCCGCCGGGGTTGCCCGCACGTTGGGCGACGATGGCCCCCGCATCGTGGCGGTGGACTGCGGTATGAAGGAGGGGATCCTGCGCGGACTCGCCGGAGCCGGGATGCGCGTTGAAGTGGTACCGGCCGGCATTACGGCGGGTGAGATTCTCGCCCTCGGCCCCGACGGGGTGTTCATCTCCAACGGACCCGGTGATCCGGCTGCGGTCACGCCAGTCATTGAGGCGGTCCGGGGCGTGCTGGGTCAGGTTCCGCTGTTCGGCATCTGCCTTGGCCATCAGATGCTGGCCCATGCCCTTGGGCTACGCACCGAGAAGTTGCCGTTCGGGCACCGTGGCGCCAATCACCCCGTTCGGCGAGCAGAGGACGGAGTTGTGGAGATCACTGTGCAAAACCATGGATACGCGGTGGCAGCAGATTCACTGCCGGACGGGGTGCAGGTCACCCGCACCAGTCTTTTCGATGGGTCGGTGGAGGGCCTGGCCGCTCCCGAGTTGCTGGCGGCATCGGTGCAGTACCACCCCGAGGCGAGGCCGGGGCCGCATGACGCGGCCTACCTATTCCGCTCGTTCCGCGATCGGGTGGTGGCCTGATGCCCGCACGCACGGACCTCAAGACCATCATGGTGATCGGATCCGGGCCCATCATCATTGGTCAGGCGGGTGAGTTCGACTACTCGGGAACCCAGGGGAACATCTGCCAAGGAGGCACTTTAAAAAAAATCCCTTTGAGCTTAGACAAAAAAATCAAACCTATAGCCGAAAATATTATAAAAATTTTTGAAACAATATGAAAAAAGC
>SYFI01000136.1 GCA_005800465.1 Actinomycetota bacterium
TGGTAGCGCGCTCCGTTCGGGACGGAGAGGTCCCCGGTTCAAATCCGGGCACCCCGATGAAGCAAATCTCGGTGTACGACGGGAGGCATGCGATGGGACCCGATTCCACCCCGGCCGAGATTCTCGGCCAGACCTGTGTTATCGCGATGATCGGCGCGTCGCCCGACCCGGCGAAGCCCTCGTATGGCGTGATGGAGTACCTGCTGGCGCAGGGGTACCGTGTCGTCCCCGTACGTCCGGGTGGCGGTGAGGTGCTGGGCCAGGCAGTGGTGGGCTCGCTGGCAGAGATTGACGGTCCCATCCATATGGTGGACGTCTTCCGCAACTCCGATGCCGCCCCCGGTATCGCCGAGGAGGCCGTGGCGGTTGGTGCACAGGCCCTGTGGCTGCAGCCGGGGTGCATCAACGACGAGGCCGGTGCTCTCGCCCGTGGTGCTGGGCTCGCCTTTGTCCAAGACGTGTGCACCCGTCAGGTGCACCGCGATCAGGGCGTCGGGCCAATCGGCCCGCCCATCTCCTAGACGGTGATAACGCCCTCGACCTCGGGGATCTCGCGGCGGAGTTCCGCCTCGATGCCGAGGGTGAGGGTGGCCGTCGACATGGGGCATCCGCCGCACGCGCCGAGCATCTGCAGGTGGACGAATCCCTCGTCGTCAAAGTCCATCAACTCCACGTCGCCACCATCTGCATGGAGCGCCGGGCGGATCCGCTCAAGAACGTCTTCGATGCGGGTGAGTGTCTCGACCGTCGACATCTCGTCTCCTGCTGGTCATGGGTGGCCTTTCGACACCATGGTAGCGCGGGGCGCTGTTGATGCACGCTAAACCCCTGCGTGCCGCGGTGGTGCAGGTGCTGTCGGATTCCGATTGCGCTGCCAACATTGCCCGGACGGCCGACCTGGTGGATGCTGCGGCCGCATCCGGTGCCCGGCTCATTGTGCTGCCCGAGAAGTGGAACTGGTGGGGTACTGCATCGGCCACGGAAAGCGGTGCTGAGGCCCTCGACGGTCCGTCGCTCACGGCCGCCCGGGGATGGGCCCGTGATCTCGGCGTGGCGATCGTTGCCGGCAGCGTGCTTGAGGCTGTGGGTGATGGGTCACGCGCCTTCAACACAAGCGTGCTCATCGGCGCAGGTGGCAACGACCTCACCGTGTATCGGAAAATCCACCTGTTTGACGTGACCGTGGACGGTCACGAGTACCGTGAGTCGGCCGCCACAGACGCGGGTGATCGGGTGGTGATCGGCGACGTACTGGGTCTGCGTATCGGCATGTCGGTCTGTTACGACCTGCGCTTTCCTGAGCTGTACCGCGCCCATTCGGCCGCCGGAGCCACTGTGCTCTGCGTGCCCGCCAATTTCACCCCGGCCACCGGCGAGGCCCACTGGGAGTTGCTGCTGCGTGCCCGCGCGGTTGAGAATCAATGCTTTGTTCTCGCTGCGGGGCAGCAGGGCATTCACGCCACCGGCGAGGGTGCCTGGGGCCACTCGATGATCGTGGACCCATGGGGCCGCGTGCTGGCCGAAGTGCCGGAGGGTGAGGGATTCGCAGCGGCTGATCTCGACCTTGATGCGCAGGCGGTCATCCGCGCATCGCTGCCCGCGCTCGCGCACCGGCGGCTGTGATGGACCAGCCCACGAAGAAGGAACGGTCGAAGTACGGCGATGAGATTGAGGTGACGGTGGGCGACCTGGCCTTCGGGGGCCGGGGCGTCGCACGCGCGGATGGCTTCGTGGTGTTCGCACCCGACACGGCGCCGGGTGACGTGGCACTGGTGCGTCTTCGTAAAGTGCGCCGCCGGTTCGCTGAGGCCGATCTGGTTGAGGTGCTGACACCTGGCCCGGGGCGCGTGCCGGTGGAGTGCCCATTCGTGCCCGCCTGCGGCGGATGCCGCCTGCAGCATGTGCAGTACGACGAGGTGCTCGAGGCCAAGCGCCAACAGGTGATTGAGCATCTGGCCCGGATTGGTGGCCTCACGGATGTGAACGTGCTGGACGCCGACCCCGCCATCGAGCGGTTCGGCTACCGCAACAAGATGGAGTACTCGGCGACGCCGGGGCCTGATGGCGAGCTGGTGCTCGGGTTCCATCGTCGCGGGCGCTGGGATGAGGTGGTGGACATCAACCCGTGCATGCTCGCCACCGCGGCGGGAAACGTCGCACGCGAGGCTGTGCGCGCATGGGCCGTGGATTGCCGAATCCCGCCGTACAGCCAGCGCACGAATGAGGGCATTCTGCGCCATGTGGTTGTACGTGAGGGCGTATTCACGGGACAGCTTCTGGTGACCATCGTGACCGCCTCCGGCGCCGACGATCTGGTTGACCTCCTCACCAACCGCCTTCCTGATGATGTGCCAGGCCTTGTGGGAATCGTCCACGCGATCAACGACGGTGTGTCGGAGACCACCCAGGGCCTTGCGTCACGCACGGTGTGGGGCCGGGACTGGATCGAGGAGCAGGTGGAGGTGGAGCCGGGGTACCCGGTCACGCTGCGCCTCTCCGCCGCATCGTTCTTCCAGACCAACTCGGGCATGACCGGCCATCTGTACCGCCGGGCTGCGGAGGCCGCCGGGCTCACCGGCGGCGAAGTGCTCTACGACCTGTTCAGCGGCGTGGGCAGCATCGGGGTGGCGCTTGGCCGCCTGTGCAAGCACGTGGTGGCCATCGAGATGGTGCCCGAGGCCGTTGAGGATTCGCGCGGCAACGCGGAGCGCAACGGGATTACCAATCACACCGCCATGGCGGGTGACGTGCGGGTTGTGCTGCGCGAGCACCGCGGCCAGTTGGCCGAGCCCGATGTCGCCATCATTGATCCTCCGCGTGGCGGTCTGTCGGGCGGCGCATGCAGGCGAATCATCGAGCTCGCGCCAAAGACCCTGGTGTACGTGTCATGCCAGCCCGCCACCTTTGCCGACAACGCCAAGCGGTTCGTCGACGGCGGCTACCAGTTGGAGTGGGTGCGCCCGGTGGACATGTTTCCCCAGACGCCGCACATTGAGGCGGTTGCCCGCTTCACCCGCGCCGACTCGTAGGTCGGCCCCGCCCGTACCCCGCCGGGATTAGTACGGGGGTTCGGCTGCGTACCAGTCGCCCAGGGCACGGAAGTCGGCCCAGAACTGGCGCTTGGCGTCCTTCTCGTCCATCGAATCGTCGATGTCGGGCACAACCAATGCCTCAACGGCTGGGGTCCATCGTGCGACCGTGCCCATTTCCGCTCGGAGCGTCTCAGACATGGGCACCTTCAGCGAATCGATGGCACGTCGGGTGCGGTCGCCCATCACCACAATCAGCCGGGGCCGCACGATGCGGATCTCCTCGGCCAGCCACTCGAGGTCCTCGTCCCCCGGTTCAGTTCCGGCGGCGTGCGGGCACTTGAGGACGAGGGTGCCGTAAAGCATCGAGGGGTCAACGCCGAGCCGTTCCACACTGCGGCGGATGGCGTCGCCGGAGCGGCCGAAGAACGACACACCCTCCTGGCGCTCGGCCAGTGCTGACTGCCACTTGATGAGCATCACGTCGGCGGTCGGTGAGCCAGATGCCTTCACGGGCAAGGTCCCGGCATTTGCGCATCCGGGGCATGCATCCATGCGCTCTTCGAGCAGGCGCGCCTCGCGGATTGCACGGTCAAGGTACGCATCCTCGATGCGCGGGACTGCTCGGGTGCCGCTGGTCCCGGGGTCGTCGGGCTGCGGCGTGGCGGTGGGCTCGGCGGTCATCAGCGAGAGGTCATTTCCCCGACATGGCCCTTGAGTCCTGCCTGCATCGCGCATCCCGCGTTGCAGGGTTCAGTTCTGCTGCGAGATCCTGCGCGAGGAACGCGGGGTCCGAGCGCGGAGGCCGCGCCGCCTGCGCACTGGACGGGCATCGCCCAGTGCCTCCAGAAAGTCCTCCGGCCCAACGAACGGCCGCATCATCACGCCTGCGGTGCCGATCTCGTCGGGCCGCGTTGCGCCACTGCCTGCGCTCACCACCAGTCCGGTGCGCCGCAGCAGCAATGCCGACTCGGTGGCCTGCGCTGCAGGGCGTGCGGGCGTAAGGCCCTCGTGGCAGTCGATGAGCTCCCGGCATGCACGCAGGGCCTCCGCCGGTGGGGCCGCGCCGCTATCGGGGTGCGGTGCCATGGTGAGGCCGCCCTGATCGCGTACCCGCGCGAGGGCGTTGGCAAGGGCCAGACCATCCGGCACCGGTGAGGTGAGAAAGAGGCCAACGATCACACCGTCCCGGGTAGTGATCTCCTGCCCCACGATCACCTGAAGTCGATCGGGCGCCACCCGCAGCACCGCGAGAGCGGGCTCGATGCCCCCGGGCGCAGTGATGGCAACGATGCGTACGCCCCGATCCAGCGCCGTTGCCACCAGATCGGCCGGAGTCAATCCCGGGCCGGTCCGGATGCGGAGGTCGGCAAACACGGGTGCGCTCGGCGCATCGTGCTTGTGGCGGTTTCCCGCGTCGCGGTAGAGGAGATCCAGATCGGCAGCCACGTCATCCCAGGTGCGTGTACCTCCCCGTGTCCGGGCAGCGTCGCCCAGCGCCACCACGCGCTCGGGTGCAGCCGTAAGGGACCGCACCGCGTCCGCCCATGCATCGCCCGAGAAGGGCTGCACCACGAGTCCACCATCGGTGCCGATGAGATCGTCTGCCTCTTGGCATCGCGATGCCACGACTGCAAGGCCCGCTGCCATCGCCTCGCGGAGTGCCGGGCCGGTGGCATCCTCTGCCGTGGGCAGCAGGGCGATACGACCACGGCGGAGCGCCTCGGCACGCGAGACGGGTCCGGTGTCAGGAATGACATCCACGATCTCGCGCAGCACCTTCGGCACTGCGTTTCGTGTGCGCCATGGGGCATCGGGCGGACCGAGCACGGTAACGCGCCCGATGGCATGTGGGTCGATCCCAATGAGCGCCCGGAGGGCGAACCGGAGTCCCGTCCGCTCGCGCTCCCGGGCCACGATGACGATGCCGGGGATATCAGAGGGCGGCCCGAACAGGCCCTCCGCCACGCCAGCCGGGACCACCGCGTACTCACCCGGCAGTACGCCCTGAAGCACGTGCCGAGCGGCATCCGATTCGGCCACCCGTATGTCGGCCTGGGCCAGCGCACGGTCCACCAGGGGGCGCACAAATGCGACGCCTGCGAGTGGGGCAGTGCGGTGAAATGTGACCGCACGTACGCCGGTGGCGTGTCGCAGCGCGTTGAGGGCTGGGCTCGGGGCCAGGGGCTCGTGCAGATGGGCGACATCGAACCGGCCCATGCTGAGCGCCACCTCCAGGCCTGACGCCGCGTCGATGGGGCCACCGAGGCGTCGCCCGGGGCCGCTGCCGCGAAGCGCCCGGGAGGTGGCCACGAACAGCGGCTCGGCGCCAGGGGCGGGCGAGATCGCATCGTCATCGCCCACCTCAAGGGCATCAATGCGCCGACGTCCCGCATCAACAGCCGCGCGCCCGGTGCCGGGGGCGAGGATGGTCACCGCGTGACCGCGTCTGGCGAGCGCATCGGCCTCGGCCTGCACAGCCCGTCCGACATCGTCGCCGGGCGGAAATGCGTGGGGCGAAATCAGGGCGATGCGAAGAACCGGTTCATCCATCACCACGAGCCTAATGACGACGGGGGGAGCGCGCCATGCGTGCTCCCCCCGTCGGGCCCTTCATGTCGTCCCCAGGACTACTTGGGGAGTGCGGAGTTGTCCGTGCCGTCAATGAAGGCCTCGGTCATCTCGCGGGCTACGTCGTCGGGACGCTGGACGGGCGGGCTCTTCATGAGGTACGACGCCGGACCCTCGAGGGTGCCGGATATGCCGCGGTCCATGGCCACCTTGCAA
>SYFI01000137.1 GCA_005800465.1 Actinomycetota bacterium
CCACGTAACGCCCGTTGGCGGTCATGGCGCGAACCAGCGCGCGCTTCTGCTCGGGGGTGATGCGCCCGAACACCGCCGTGTCGCGAACGATCTCAGAGAGCGCCTCGGGATCGTCGGGCAGATCGGGCCCCTGCATCGCCTTGTGTGCGTTTTCCACGCCACAGGCGGTTGCCACGGCCTGCACGGTGCCGATGCCATCTCCCGAGATGACCTTTACCTGCACGCCCTCGCGCTGCAGGAACCGCACGGTGTCGGGTGCGTCGGGCCGCAGGGCCTCCTCCATCAGGATGGCGCCGGCTGCGGTCATGGCCGGGAGGTGGCCCATGCCATCCCGGGCCTGGTCCTCGTCGAGAGCCCCGGTACCGGTTGCCACCAGCAGCACGCGTCGGCGCTCGGCCTGCTCGGCGGCGATACGCGCGGCAAGGGCGGGGGGGATTGCCACCCCGATGCGCTCCAGGATCTCGGGCGCTCCCAGCACGATGGTGCCCGCCCCGGGCAGCGTGACGCCACTCCATTTGCGCACCGACGCGAATGGCACCTGCGCCGTGGGCGTGAGGGCATCCTCGGGCATGGCGCGCGCGATGGCGTCGGCCGTGCCATTTCTTGCCGCTGCGCTGGCGGCCAGTTGGCCGGTGAGCCGCCGCACGTCATCCTCGTTGTGCCCCGGTGCGGCCACGACGCCCACCACATCGAGCCGGTTCTCGGTGAGCGTGCCCGTCTTGTCCACACACACGGTGTCCACGCTGGCCAGACTCTCAATGGCGTTGAGCTGCTGCGCCAGGGTGCCGATGCGGCCCAGGCGCATGGCGGCCACCGCGAATGTGAGGCTGGCCAGCAGCACCAGGCCCTCGGGCACCAGCGGTACGAGTGCGGCCACCGTGCGCTGGGTCGATCCCACCACCCCGAGGTCGATCCAGAAGGTCGACGCGATCATGAGGACGGCCATGGGCACCATCACCACGATGAGGATCCGCAGGATGCGGTTGATGTCCAGTTGCAGGGGCGAGAGCTGCACACGGGTGCCCTTGGCCTCGGAGGCCAGCCGCTCGGCGAATGAGTCGATCCCGACCGCGGTCACCCTGTAGGCACCGCTGCCAGCCACGCAGAACGATCCGGACAGCACCGGATCGCCGTCCACCCGCGACACCGAATCGCTTTCGCCGGTGAGGGCCGATTCATCAAGGCTCAGCACGGTGGCCCGCACCATCTCGCCATCGGCCACAACCTGGTCGCCGGGCTCAAGCAACACAACGTCGCCCGGCACGATGGCGGCGACGGCCAACTCAACGGGCTCGCCATCGCGCAACACGGTGCCGTGAGGTGCCACCAGCAGTGCCAGCCGGTCGAGCGTGCGCTTGGCCCGGCTTTCCTGCACGATGCCGATGAGTGTGTTGGCGATGAGCACCCCGCCGAACAGGGCGTCGCTGAACAGCCTCAGTACCAACATGGGGATGAGCAGGACTATCAGCACCAGATTGAAGAGCGTGAAGGTGTTGGCCCACACGATCTCGGCGTACGAGCGGCTGGTCCGGGGGGCGCGACGCGGACCCATCTCAGAACGGATGCGTTCGGCATCCGCCTGAGTGAGTCCCGTGATCGGGATAGTGGGGGTGGTGGCCGCCATCGCGGGCGAGACTAGCCGGGAACTTGCGGTATCCCGAGAGGTGATCGCCCGTACACATCGCCGAACCGGGGCCACGCGGTCTTGCTCGGGTACACGGGGATCAGCGCTTTACCGCTCCCGATGCTCCGTTTACCGCGGCGGCTGGCGCGAGGAGGCTGTGGACCGTCGCCTCCACCGTCTCCCCACCAGCCTGGACATCAGTCGTCGGCGAAAACTCTGGGAGCGGCAGCCAGCGCGAAGAGGATCCAAAGGACGCCGAGCGCGAAGGGGATGTAGCCGACCTCGGCGCGGTCGTACCAGCCAGCCCACGTCGTAATGACCCCGAGGGCGAGCAGTGTGGTGACGATCCAGATGGGGAGACGCTTCACAGGTACCTCTCGTGCGTGGTCATGCTCTTTACTTGCTCGTCAGATACTTTACCCGCCCGGGAAGGGTAGTCTCCCGGCCCCCTATGACGAATCCCACTCCACAGCGGGTGCAGGTGACCCTTGATGAGCATCCGGAGGGCATCCTCGTGTTCGTCGCTGGCCCGATTGACGCCAGCACGCTCACCGAGGTGTCCGCGGTGCTCACCGAAGCACAGCGTGATGGACGCACCCTGTACGTGGACCTCTCGGGTGTCACGTTCATCGATTCGCGTGGCTTGGGAGCGCTGCTCGCCGCCAATGAGCGCGCCCGTGAGGGTGCCGCGGCACTTCGCATCCATGCCCCGTCGGATGCCGTTCGTCGGCTGCTCACGATCTCGGGCGTCACCGCCGTGATCATCGAGGCCGACGAGCTGCCGGCCCCGTAGAGCCCCGAACCACCACGGCGGCTCCCCGTCATTTGACGCCGGGTTTACGATGGGTGCATGAGCATGATCTACGAAGTGATCGGAATGACCTGCGGCCATTGCCAGCGGGCCGTGGAGGATGAGGTGGGTGGCGTTCTCGGCGTGACCGGCGTCGAGGTGGATCTGGCGACCGGCAGGGTGGAGGTGCACGGCGATGCCGATGACACCGCCGTGCGCGGTGCCATCGAGGAGGCGGGCTACGCCGCAGTCTGATCAGGGGCCAGTTGCCACCCGCGAGGCCGACCTCGCAATTGAGGGGATGACCTGCGCCGCGTGCGTGACGCGGGTGGAGAAGGCGCTCAACAGGGTTGATGGGGCCACCGCATCGGTGAGTTTCGCCACCGAACGTGCCCGCGTACTGGTGCCCGAAGGCATTGACGACACCGTGCTCATTCAGGTTGTGCGCGCGGCCGGGTACGGTGCCCGGGCGGCCGCCGACGCCCCGCTCGACACCTCGGGTGCCGTGGCCGATGCCACGGCGCACCTTCGCATCCGGCTCATCGTGGCCGTTGTGCTCTCGGCGCCAGTGCTGCTGGTCTCAATGATCCCCCCGCTGCAGTTCCTCGCTTGGCAGTGGGTGTCGTTTGCGCTCGCCACCCCGGTGGTGTGGTGGTGCGGGTGGGCCTTCCACCGTGGTGCCTGGCAGGCGCTTCGCCACCGCGGGTTCTCGATGGACAGCCTGGTGTCGCTTGGTTCGGCCGTGGCCTGGGCATGGAGTGCGGTGGCCGTCATCTTTCTGGGCGCGGGTGAGATCGGCATGACCATGCACATGTCGCTCACGCCATCGGGTGGCTCTGGTGCGGAGGTGTACTTCGAGGTGGCCGCAGGCATCGTGGCCCTCGTGCTTCTGGGCCGCTGGCTGGAGGCCCGTGCGCGACGTACCGCCGGCAGCGCCATCCGCGCCCTGCTGGCCCTTGCGCCAGATCGCGCCACAGTGCTGCGCGATGGTGCGGAGGGAGAGGTGCCCGTCGCCGAGGTTGTGGTGGGCGACCTGGTGGTGGTGCGTCCCGGGGACCGCATTGCCGTGGATGGCGAGGTGGTGGAGGGGCAGTCGGCGGTTGACCGGGCGCTTCTCACCGGGGAGAGCGTGCCCGTGGAGGTCGGCCCCGGAGATGAGGTGGAGGGCGGGTCCCTCAACGCGGGCGGACGCATTGTGGTGCGTGCACTCCGTGTTGGCAGTGAAACCGCCGTGCACCGTGTGGCTGCGCTTGTGGAGGCGGCCCAGGCAGGAAAGGCACCTGTGCAGCGTCTGGCCGACCGCGTGGCCGGGGTGTTCGTGCCCGCCGTCATCCTCATTGCGGTTGGCACGCTCATCGGCTGGTTGGCCACCGGGCACCCGGCGGGCGAGGCAATGACGGCCGCGGTCGCCGTGCTCGTCATCTCATGCCCGTGCGCACTCGGCCTTGCCACCCCGGTGGCCCTGATGGTGGGAACGGGCCGTGGTGCCGAGCTCGGAATCCTCATTGGCGGTCCCGAGGTGCTGGAGAGCACCCGCAGGGTGACCGTGGCCGTGCTCGACAAGACCGGCACGCTCACCGAGGGGGACATGAAGGTGGCCGATGTGCGCCCGGCTGCCGGGAATGATCCGGACCGTGTGCTGGCGCTGGCCGGCGCCGCCGAGGCGGGCAGCGAGCACCCCATCGGCCGTGCCGTTACCGCGGCGGCGGCGGAGCGGGCTGCCCTGTTGCCGGTGGACGCTTTCGTCGCTCAGGC
>SYFI01000138.1 GCA_005800465.1 Actinomycetota bacterium
GCGCGAACCTCCCCAACGCGGACCTCGACAAGGCGAACCTCTCCTACGCGGAACTTATGGGCGCGAATCTCACCGACGCGACCCTTACCGGTACAACCTGGAACCAGACCCCGTGCCCGGACGACACGGTGGTCACGAGTCCCGCCACCTGCTGACCCCCTGCGTGCAGCCGCTCGGGTGAGCCTGGGCGCCTGCACCATTGGGGCGTGAGGTTGCGGAACCCAAAGGCCCGGCACCAGCGGCACCCTGCCATTACCCTCCCAGCACGCGTACCACAACTCAGGAGACTCCCATGCGCCCCCGCACCCTCACCGCCCTTGCAGCAGTGGGCCTTGCTGTTGCCGTCCCCGCCGCCAACGCCTTCAGCAACGAACCCATGGCCGCGACCTCGGTCCTCGGCACCGCCTCCAAGACCTGTAAGGTCAAGCGCGCTGTCGTCTGCAACGGCATCAATGCCGTGGGCGCGAACCTCGCGGGCAGCAACCTCCGCGGTGCCCACTTCGATAAGGCGAACCTTTCCGGTGCGTCGTTTCGTAGCGCCGATCTTCGCGGCGCGAAATTCCGTGGCGCGAAGTTGAGCGGTGCTGACTTCACCGGGGCGATACTGACCGGCGCGAACTTCGGGCCGCCGACGCGGTCGCGCAAGCGGGCGAATCAGACCCAGCCTGCGCCGCCGTGCGCGGCCACCTCTTGCCAGGGTGCGAACCTCGCGAGCGCGAACTTCACCGCCGCGACCCTCACCGGCGCGAACTTCACCAGCGCGAACCTCGCCAGCGCGACTCTCACCAGCGCGACGCTCACCAGCGCGACCCTCAAGAGCGCAGCCCTCACCAGCACGAACTTCATCAGCGCGAACCTCACTAGCGCGACCCTCACCAGCGCGAACCTCAGTAGCGCGAACCTCAGCTACGCGAACCTCAACAGCGCGAACCTCACCAGTGCGGTGGTCGTCGCCGCGAACCTCAGCTACGCGAACCTCATTAGCGCGAACCTCACCGGAGCGGACCTCACCGGAGCGAACCTCGAAAACACGTACCTCATCTTCGTTTCGTACACCAACAAGACGGTCTGCCCCAACGGAGCATTTGCTACTTCCAGCAACTGCCTCGTGCAGCCCTCCTAGGTGTGATGAGCGCGGGAGCCCACGTCAGGGGACCACATCAAAGAAATGGGAGGCAGGGGGCAGAAGGCCGCGAGTGCGGGTGCAGGTGATATACGGCGATGGTGACCAACACCGGCTGCTGACCTCCCGCGTGCTGGCGCTCGGGTGAACCTGGGCGCCTACGCCACTGGCTACGGGCGCCCGCGGAACTCCGCCCCAGGGCACCCATCTGCGACGACCCCCGGCCCGCCCCGCGAGGGTGTACCCCTCGATCCTCAGGGGTGCGGGGGCGAGGCATCACCGCCCCGTCATTCCCCGCTCTGCTCACACTCTCCAAACTCCACGGATAAGCCAAACTCGCTATCCCATGGGGTCCTCCTTGTTACGAACCCAGTAACGCCCACTCTCGGTAGAAAGGTCCGCGATCTTGCGATGACCAGCGGGGAACGGCGTCGTTCGGGGTCCTTGGGGCGCTACTCAGAGGACGGCGATAAAGAACACGAAGAAGGCGACGATCACGAAGATCGACACCGCAGCCAGCATGGGACGCCTCCCGTCAGGCGGGGGAACACTCATGTGCAGGGCACGTGCATGCCGCGCCTCATCTTGTGATTGCTCGGGCCCATGTGGTCAACCTCCGGTACGGGTCCGCCAACGTGTGCGGACGTGGAAGGGGCGCCGCCGGGAGTGGCCGCCGCAGTGTCGGCGGGGGAGAGGGCGTTCCTTGCGGGGCAAGGTAACTCATGCTGGCGACCCCTGCCTCCCTTGCCGTTTCCTTACTCATCCCGCGAACAATCAGCGGAGTCCCGTCACTCCCGGCTCATGCGCGGGTCACAGGGTCACCCCATGGATCCGACGGGGGAGACGAACTGATGATGAGCCGACGTGGAGCGACGCTTACCGGGGTGCTGGTAGCCGGGCTCACGGTGGTGGGTGGTGTCGCGGGAACCCGGATCATCGCGGTCGGGCCGGCTGCAGCACCAGACACCTCTGCCGCAGCCGTGGCCAAGGCCGCCAACGCGCTGGGGTCGCCACAGGCTGGGAAGATCCGTTCCATCGCCACGGGCGCACCGTCGTCGGCGATGCCCACCAGTTACTCGCCGCAGCCAGCGGCTCCACAGGCCTCGTACTCGCAGGCCGCACCGGTTGCGGCAACCGCCACGTCCTGACCGACGGCGGCGGGCGCAGGTAGCGTGCCCGCCATGCGCACCACCCGACTCATCGGTGCCGGCGTCATTGGCGCCGCGCTCATCACCGCTGGTGCTCTCGTGCGGGCGGTCAGCGGCGTGCAGGCCCGCGCGGCTGGAGACGTTGAGGGATTCCTCGCACTGCCGCCCGAGGAGCGAAGTCGCCGGCCGGTTGTCGTATGCATCGGCGCGAGCATTGTGCGTGGCCGCGCGGGCGTGGACTTCGTGCGCCTGTTGCGGGAGGAGTTTCCCGAGATAGCGTTTGCCAACGGGGGAGTGAATGGCCACGTGGCATGGGAGACGCTCCAGATGATGGATGACGTCATGGCCTGCGCCCCCAGCGCCGCCATCATCCTGATCGGCACCAATGATATCCAGGCCACGATGGCTCCCGACGATGGCGACGCCGTCCGAAGGTCGAAGCATCTTCCACAGTTGTCGTCACCCGACTTTTTCGGCGAGTGCCTCATGGCCATCATCGATCGTCTGCAGGCCGGGGGCACCCGGGTGGCCATTTGCTCGTTGCCGCCGCTGGGGCAGGATCTGGCCGATCTCGCCAACGCGCGCACACGAGAGTTCAACCGGGTTATCGAGGTGGTGTGCGAGTCGCGCGACGCCACGTACCTGCCAGTAAACGAGCGGCTGTCGGACATCCTTCGCGATGATGCCCTTGACGATGGCCCCGCATTTACCGGTTCATGGCGTCCAGGCCTCGAGTCGCTCGTGCGGCATTTTGTGGGCCGCCGATCGTTCGACGACATCAGTGAGCAGCATGGGATGCTGCTGTCGCCCGACGGCGTGCATCTCAACACCGAGGGCGCGAGCGTTGTGGCCGACCTGGCAGGCGAGTTCCTGGCGGAGTGATCGCCGGGCGGGTACTGGCCGTGGCGTGACCGGCCCAGGACGCGACGCGATGCCAGCGGCACGACATGGCGAGTATCAACAGGACGTGGTGAACACAGCGACCGCGGCCCATGAGGCCAACGCTCGTTCTCCCGGGCCCCGATCGGGGTCCGGGGGTATCCAGTGGGTTTCAGATCAGATGGGCTTGCGGGCGATGGCGTAGAGCTTGGTGAAGTCGGAGGTCCAGCCGCGCGGGCCAGACGCCTCGCACATCTTCTCCTCCACATTCGCCACATACTCAACCACGCCGCGCGCGCGGGGGAAGGGCGGGGAAAGGGTCCTACGTCCCGGAGGGCCCTCGGGGCCGTTGTGGCGACCGTGCGTACAATACTTTCCCCCAGGTCCCCAATGGAGGTACTCCCATGCGCAAGTCAGTAATCGCCATCGCCGCTGCAGGCACACTCGGAGTGGTCCCCGCCGCGGCCTTTGCCGGCGTGGCATCCATGCTCAATGTGCCCCCCAGCAAGCTCCTGCCGATGAAGATCGGCACGCCCACAGCCACCCTCACGACCGGCGGCAGCGTGGTGCAGGTGAAGATCCCGGTCACCGCCACCGGCAACCAGGGCTTCAGCCAGGCCGTGGAGGTGGAGGCATGCCTCGGCGCCGTCGGCTGCGAGGACGTCAAGGTCTCGGTGAAGGGCAGCGGAGTGAAGTCGGGCACCGTGAAGTTCGCCCTCAACGACACCGTGCAGGGTCCCGTGAAGATCTCGCTGCAGATCACGGCCCAGACGCAGGCATTCCGGTCGGTGCTGAAGACCGTCACGGTCACGGCCCGCTAGTGATCGAGGTCGCGCTCAACGGGCTGCGCTTGGCCGCGGGGCTCGGGGTGGCCGGCAACTTCGCCGGTCACCCCGAGCAGGCGGGCGAGGCCGCCGACTTCGCCAACGTGGTGCCCACGGCCGCCGAGGCGCCCAAGGGCATGTTCCCGTTGTTCGTGCCGGGCCGCGCCGACCAGCTGGGCGTGTTCCCGGTCACCCACGACGTGCTGGTGCTGCCCGACCAGCCGGGCGTGGACCTCCAGATCGAGCCCGAGGTGGGCCTTATCGCCCGGCTGGGCTACGACGCCGATAGCCGCGTGGCGTTCATCACCCCCGAGGCCGTGGCCGCCTGGAACGACTGCAGCATCCGGCGCGAGGGCGCGCGTAAGATCAGCGACAAGAAGAACTGGGCCCCGGCGTCGAAGGGCGTGGCGGCCCGCGGGTTCACCGTGACGGACATCGATCCCGCCGGGGGCCTCGCGGGCCTTCGCATCGCGTCGTTCATGCGGCGCGGGGGAGAGGCGCACGAATATGGGGTGGACAGCCCCGCCGCCGGGTATTCATATGCCGGCGCCATGCTCATTGACTGGATGATCGACCGCCTGCGCCACCAGCAGGGCGCCGACGACACCCCGCTCGAGCCGGTGGGCGACTACCTGGCCCGGGCGGCCTGCCCCGAGCGCGCGCTGATCGGCATCGGCGCCACGCGCCCTTCGGCGAGAGCAGATATCTGGTGGCCGGCGACGAGAGCATCGTCGTGGTGTACGACGAGGCGGCCTTCCCGCCCGCCCGCGTGCGCGACGCGGTGATGGCGGGCGAGGAGGACTCCCTCGATTGTGCCTCGCTGCTGATGCAGCGGGTGGAGGTCAGCCGGGGCTGAGCCCGGGTCAGCAGGCCTTGACCTTGAGGTCCTTCGCGAGCTCCTCGCGCACGGCCGCGGGGATCTTGCTGCAGCCGGTCCTGATGCCCTTCTTCGCGAACTTGTGACCGACCACGCGCCACTTGCCCGCGTACTTCTGGATGTAGCCCATCCCTACGGGCGGGATGGAGGTGCTCGGCACGACCGGCGGCTCCCAGGAGATCTGGCCGTTCGCCTCTGCCTGCGGGATGAACTTCGACCACCCGAATCCACCGTACTTGGCGTCCACGTGCGAGAGCTTCACCTTCAGGCCCTTGGGCTCGCCCTTGTAGTGCTTCTTGAAGTGGGCCTTGATGACCGCCTCGATCTTGGCCTGCTCGGCCTTCGAGGGGGCGTGCGCCATGGCGACAGCCGGGGCGACGAGCACTGCCGACGCCAGCCCGGCAACGATGATCTTGCGCATTGCGGAATATCCGTTCCTACGGGATGTACGCGGCAGGCGTACACTACGCGCTCTCAGCCCTGCGGCGCCCGGGCTCCTTAAGGACCGGTTAGCGAATCGAACGTTACCCTCATGCGGCGACCTCAGCGGGTCACGCTTCCGGGATGGAATGTCCTCACTGCTAGGGAACGCTGCAC
Source organism: Actinomycetota bacterium (assembly GCA_005800465.1). Classification (GTDB taxonomy): domain Bacteria; phylum Actinomycetota; class Thermoleophilia; order Miltoncostaeales; family Miltoncostaeaceae; genus SYFI01. The sequence continues at coordinate 5,449 of SYFI01000138.1, forward strand.
ATGACGCAGCGCGAGGGCATCGAGATCGACTAACGCCCGCAGTGCCGAGGCGTGTGGCTCGATCGCGGTGAGCTCGACAAGATGATCGAGCGATCGGCCACGTGGTCGTCGCCGGGCGATGCATCCGATCGCGATGACCGCGGGTCGGACCCGCGCGGCCGCGACGATCGCGGCGACCGACAGCCCTCGAAGAACAAGAAGAAGGGCAGCTTCGCCCGCGAGCTCTTCGAGAACTTGGGGGACTTCGGGGGCTAGGCCCGTCAGTCCCGGCGGCGCCCGTCGCCGCGCTCGCCCGAATCGCTCATGCCCGGGGTCTTCTCGAGCCCGGTGATCAGGGCGGCGCGCTCGGCGTCGGTGAGCTTGGCCTCGGGGTTGATGCCGAACCGCGCGAAGTAGGCCGGCGGCATCGAACCGTTGCGAATGACCTCGATGGTGTCGTCCGCGCGACCGGGGTCGGTAGCGAACTGCGAGTAGTTCACGGCCCCCCGGGCCTCCTCGATTTGCCATTGCACGGCCCACGAGGTGGGCGCGATGCCGGCGTGGGCGGGGTACTTCACCTCGCTCGAGTGGCACTGGTAGCAGGCGCGCACCATGAGGTCGCGCGTGGCCACGCTGCTCCAGGTGGGCTCGCCGGTCACCGGCGGGGCGGTGCGGTCACGCCCGTAGGGCATCGCCTGCATGAGCCCGAAGCCCACCACCAACACCGCGATGCCGGCGATCACGGCGTTGCGGGCCTCGCGGCGGGAGTCGCGCGGGTGTCCGTGCCGCGCCCGTGCCATGCGATGGCCTCGAGCACCACCCACCAGACGATGAGGGCGAACCCCGCCAGGGCCGCCATTCCGGGCAGGAACCCGATGAGCAGGCCGAACACGAGCGCGAGGATCACCAGCACCAGCGCGATGAGGGCGATCACCCAGTGGCGGCGGATCGCGGAGAGGCGGGTGCGCACGAAATTCATGGCCCGAACCTATAGAAAACGCCGGATCCGCCCCGTGCAAACGCCCGTGGAATCGTGAGGTGCGCAGGGGCCCCCGCGGAGCCTGGGGGCACCGGCGCGCGATGTAGGCGTACGCTGATTTGACTATCTGATTCGGAGGCCCATCGTGAAACGACTCCCCGCCCTCGCCGTGGCCGGCGCCATCGCACTCGGCATCGCGGCCACCCCGGCCCTCGCGGCCCCCAAGGCCAACAAGGCGACCCCCGCGCAGCTGGCCGCCATGACCAAGGCCGTGCAGTCGTCGCCCGTGGCCGGCATGAACACCGTGCCGACGGCCAACTACGCCGTGAGGAACGGCATGGTCTACGCAGGTTCGTCGTACTGGGGCAAGGTGAGCATCGCATCGCGCAGCAGCACCTTCCAGGGCGCGGCGGCCGTGCTCGTGCGGCCGGCCGGCGGGTCTGCCTGGACCGTCGTGGACGTCGGCACCTCAGATGTCGGCTGCGGTGTTGCGCCCACGGGCGTGGCCGCCGCCTTCAAGCTGGGTGGCGCGAACTGCGGAATCGGCAACGGCTTCACGCCCGCCCCGCAGACCCTGGCGAACCCGACGCTCACCGGCTACCAGCTGACGATGCGCTTCTTCAAGTACCTCAACCCGCAGTACCAGGCTCAGCTGGGCACCTTCCTCGCTGATGCCTTCTTCATTCGCCGTGCGAACAACACGGGCGCGAACAAGGCCCAGTACCTGGCGAATCACCCCACCTACAACGACGCGGTGCTCAGGGTGGATAACGCCAACTACGGCGAAGGGCTGCTCACGGTGAGCGGCGTGAACTGGCAGACCACACTGCCGAACAACTACGTGCCGGTGATGTACACCTATGCATGGGTGAACGGCGCGTGGCAGCTGCTGTCGTTCGCGCGCTTCGCGCCCTCCATCACGTTGCCGGCTCCGGCCACGGTGGCCTAGCGGCCC
>SYFI01000139.1 GCA_005800465.1 Actinomycetota bacterium
CATGGCCAAGCGAACCTGATTGCGACCGAGTTTGCGGTAGGCGTCGGTATCCACCACGCCATTGGCACGGAGCACCTTCGACACCAGCGTGGCATCAACCGCGTCAGCCAAGTCGATCGTGGTCACCACCGTGCTGCGCTTGGCGGCGTCGCTCACGAAGGGCGACGCCCACTCCCGCGACTCGGCCCAGTCGTAGATGACCCCCGACGACTCCGCGGTACGCGCCTGCGCCCACTCCAGGCCGCCCTGCCCGTTGATCCACTCGATTTGATCGGCCAGCAGAAAGATGGTGGCAAGCGCCGGCGTGTTGTAGGTCTGGTCCTTCAGCGAGTTGTCGCGCGCAATGGTGAGGTCAAGCGAGGCTGGGCACCAGCGCCCCGAGAGCTCATCAATACGTGAGAGGGCGCGGGGCGAGCACGCGGCCAGCCACAAGCCGCCGTCGCTGGCAAACGCCTTCTGCGGCGACAGGTAGTACACGTCGAACTCATTGGCGTCGACCTCCATGCCGCCCGCTGCGGACGTGGCATCCACCAGCACGAGGGCGTCGCTACCGGCGCCCGTCGGGCGCACCACCGGCATGGCCACGCCGGTGGAGGTCTCATTGTGGGTAAGGCAGTAGGCATCCACGCCCTGCACGGCAGTCATCTCGGGGTGTGTACCGGGCTCCGACTCCACAACGTCAACCTGCTCAACGTGCGGCGCTTCGCCGAGCGCCTGTGCGAACTTCGATGAGAACTCCCCGAACACCGCATGACGGCTGTGGTCGCGCACGAGCCGGAACCCGGCGACATCCCAAAAGGCCGTAGCGCCCCCATTGCCCAGCAGCACCTCGTAGCCATCGGGAAGGCGGAGCAGGTCGGACAGCCCGCTTCGCACGCGGCCCACCACCGACTTGACGGTGGACTGCCGGTGCGAGGTGCCCATGAATGAGGCGCCGGTCTCAGCGAGGGCACGAAGCGCCTCTACGCGGACCTTGGATGGGCCACTTCCAAAGCGGCCGTCGGCTGGCAGCAGGTCGAGTGGGATGCGGATGTCGGAGTTCTGGGGTGTCATGCGCGGGACGATACCCGTCGCGCGCGCGAGGTTCTGCTGGCCCATCGCGGGGGGCAGGTGGCGCGGGCGCCAGCGGAGAATACGACCCGAGTAAGAGAGGTCTTCCGGAGGGTTCGGGAATGCGCAGAGGCGTGGCGTTTGCGATATCGACTGGCGTGCTCGCGCTTGCCGGGCTTGTCCCCGGCGCGGCCATGGCCGTGCCCGAGGACATCACGTTCACTGCCGGTGGTACCGAGCGTCATGCGGTGCTCGATGTACCCGACTCCACCAAGCCGCTTCCGGTAGTGATGGTGTTCCCGCGCGAGGGAATGACCGCTGCCGATGCCATTACGCGTTTCCAGCCCGCTGTCACTCGCGCTGGGGCCGCCATCGTTGCCCTCGATGCCCTCCCTTGCTCGCGGCTGGGCGGTGCCCCGTGCTGGGCACCCATGGAGGCCGCCGGCCGTCAGGCGATGGACATCGCCGCAACAGCCGAGTTGATGAACGATCTGGACACACGCACGAATCTCGACACCACACGACTCATCGCCCTTGGCGAGTCAAGCGGCGCGGCATTTGCCATCACGACGACACGCTCGCTGCCGTCGCGCGTTGACGGTGTGCTGGCCATCTCGGCATTCGACCCCACTCGCGTGGTCAGCACCGACGCCACCGGGCAGGTGGTGTTCCCACTCGCGCTGACCGGCCCCAGCAAGATCAAGCAGCAGAGGATCATGCAGGCAATCATGGTGGTGCGCGGCTCGGCGGACGCCTCCATTTCGCCGCAGCTGTCGCGCGAGGTGCAGGTACGTCTTGCCACTCATGGCTGGCAGTCGAAATCCACGCTCATCACGGTCGGTGGCGTTGGTGCGGGCGACCCCGCTCTGGCCGCCCCTCACCGCATCTCCCCGCGCATCAAGGCTCTGCTTCAGTCGGCACGCCACCTGAATACCTCGATGGGTGTGCAGAAGCGCCTCATTGAACTGGGCTACCTCCCCGCCGGCACCACCAGCAGCGACTTCGGAATCTCGCAGGCGATCATGGCGTTTCAGGGGTGGGAGGGTCTGCCGCGTGACGGGGTTGCCGGTGCACCAACGCAGACAGCCATGCTCACCGCCACGCGCCCCACGGCCACAAAACCGGGCAAGGGCAAGCGCATTGAGGTGGACATCGACAAGCAGGTGCTCCTGCTTGAAGAAGGCAGCAAGGTGCTGCGCGTCATCCATGTATCAACCGGAGCGACGGGGAATACGCCTCGCGGCAACTACTCGATTATCCGCAAGGAGAACCCGAGCTGGGTGCCCGAATTCAAGATCTGGCTGCCGTACGCCTCGTACTTCGTAGGGGGTTTCGCGATGCACGAATACCCCGATGTGCCGGGATACCCCGCATCGCACGGCTGCGTGCGAATTGGTTCGCCGTTCTCAGCGGGCGTGTATGAGTTCGCCACCTCCGGAACGCCGGTCTACCTGCACTAGCGACGCCGCACGTGGTGCCGTCTACCGCGTTGCCGGTTCCCTGGCATCTTGAACGAGGCTGGCCGGCCCGGAAACACGAAGACGGCCACGTGGTCCACGGTGGTGACGGGGGCCAATTGCCCTGTGGTGGGTGCCTGCGACAGCTGGGGTCCCGGGAGAGGCGCAGGTTGACGATCGTCAACGAGTTGCCGGGCGCGAGCACCGGTATCATCAGCTCGCGCCGGCGGCGTTTGAGTGCGATGGGGGAGGGGCAAACCTCCCCGCGTCATACCCCTGCAAAACGACGAAGGGCGGGTCCGAAGACCCGCCCTTCGTGTACTTCCAGACTGATCCGTGGATCAGACGCCCGGAGGCTTCGGGAAGCGGTGACGCATGGTGTACTGGTACGG
>SYFI01000140.1 GCA_005800465.1 Actinomycetota bacterium
GGTGGCGGTCAGCCTCAGCAGGGTGGCGGTCAGCCTCAGCAGGGTGGCGGTCAGCCTCAGCAGGGTGGCGGTCAGCCTCAGCAGGGTGGCGGTCAGCCTCAGCAGGGTGGCGGTCAGATGATGCCCACCATGCCCGACTGCGCTCCCGGGACCTTCCCATCACCGCAGAATCCCTGCAAGGGTGGCTCGCCAGGGGGAACGGAGGGTATGAAGCCCTGCGCTGAAGGCGTGAACCCCACCCCTGAGGCTCCGTGCCGCCCGGGTGGCACCAACCCCCAGTTTCAGCAGCGACCGCCGGACGAGGCCATGAAGAAGTTGCTCACCCTCAACGTCGAGATCGATGGTTCGGGTGAAGATGCCGGCAGTTTCGATGCCACGCTCACGAAGATCGTGAAGGGTCTCCGCGCATCCAAGCGTGCCGAGTTCAGTGAGCAGATGGAGGGCGAGTCGTTCGTCATCGGCACCAAGAGCGGCACCCAGTGCTTCGCCGACAAGAAGTCCGACCCTGACGCCCTCGCTGACCCAGTGTCGTGCACCACGCTGAGCGACGCCGTTGACAACTTCGCCAGCACCGTGAACGCGACGGTGCAGGTGCGCATGAAGTTTGACTCTGCGTCGTTCACGCCCACCTTCACGGCCACCAAGATCGTGATCAAGGGCAAGAGCAAGATCTAGCTCAGGCCAGATCAATGTGATTCATGCGCTGGGCGCCCTTCGCGGCGCCCAGCGCACTTTTCAGTCGTCGAGCGATGGCTTCTGGCGGCGAGTGCGCTTCTTTGCCGCCGTCTTCTCACGAGAGTCCCGACGCCGCCGCATGGCAGATGCCGTGGGGCGCGACGCGATGCGCCGTGGGTCCTCCTGCATGGCCCCCAGCAGCAGGGCGACCAGCGTGTCGATGGCTCGCTCGCGGTTTCTGCGCTGATGCCGCTCACGCCGCGACACCACGCGCACCCAGTCGTCGGCAGTCACGCGGGTGGCAAGTCGCGTTCTGATGAGTTCGCGCTTGCGTGGGCCAACGGGAAGCGCCTCAACCGGGACGCGCACCTCCACCTGCGTGGAGACAGCGTTCACGTTCTGCCCTCCCGGCCCCCCCGACTTGGCGAACAGCAGCTTGCCGTGCCGGGCGATGGCCTGGCGCAGACGGGCCTCGAGCGCAGCGGTGCCGCTCACTTCGGGCTCACGCCAGGAGGCGCCTCGGCCGCCAGGGCATCCTTCGCGGCCTTCCCCACCAGCGGGATGCCCGGCGCGCCCTCCGGTGCGTCCTGATACGGCCCACCCACCAGAGGCACCATGCCCGACACATGCCACATGATCCGGTCGGTGGCACGGCGGTTGCGACCCGCACGCGGCGACTCCCGTATGTCGTCCATGGGCACGGGCTCGCCGAAGCGGATGCGCACCGGGCCCTTCAACATCTGGCTGTCCCAGATGGCGGCAGGAATGACGGTGACATCGGGCCTGGTCGCGAAGTACCCGGCACCCACGAACCCGGGCGCCATATGGCCCGTGCGGGTGACACCGCCCTCGGGGAATATGAGCAGGGTCTCGCCACGGGCCAGCAGGTCGCGGCCGATACGCACGGCCCACACGTCGGGTGAGGCGCGGCGAACAGGAAACCCGCCAATGCGCGAGAGCCAGGCATCAAGCGGGCGCGAGTTGAACAGCTCCTGCTTGCCCATGGTCCATATGGGGCGTGGCAGGGCGGCGATTGCCACCAGCAGGGGGTCGGCGAAGGCCACGTGATTACAGGCGATGAGCACAGGCCCCTCAGCAGGCATGTGATCCTTGCCAGTCACCCGCATACGCAGCGGCCCATACGACAGTGCGGAGAGCACCGCCTTGCTCGGGTGCCATACCGCGCGGCTCACCGTGGGAGTGCGTCGTGGGCGGGCGACGTCGCTCACTCCCCCTCCCCCCACGCAGTGACGATGACCTGACGCGATCCGCCGTGGTCGCGGTGCTCGAGCAGGTAGATGCCCTGCCATGTCCCAAGCGCGGCCCGACCGCCAGCCACCGGAATCATGAGCGACGGCCCCGCGATGATCGATTTAACGTGCGCGGGCATGTCGTCGGGCCCCTCGTGCACGTGGGTCCAGTAGGGCGCGCCTTCGGGCACGGCATCGTTGAGCCAGCCCTCAAGATCAACCCGCACGTCGGGGCTCGCGTTCTCGTTCAGCGCCAGCGACGCGGAGGTGTGGCGGAGAAAGACATTCATCATTCCCACACGCATATCGCCGAGATCCGGGACCGCGGAAAGCACCTCGCGGGTGACCAGATGCACTCCACGCGGCCGGGGGTCGAGCCCGATCGCGTGCTGGATCCACATTCGGCGCGGGCCGCCTAGAGGCCCATGGCGGCCGTGGCCTCGGCCATGATGGGCCCGGCGATTGCCCGGGCGCGCTCAGCGCCCTCTTCGAGGATGGCCTCAAGCCGGGCCGGGTGCTGAATCAACTCTTCCCGCTTCTCGCGGATGGGACGGATGGCGTCCTTCACCCGGGTCGCGAGTGCCCGCTTGTCGTCAACGCAGCCGAGGGTGGCGTTGGTGCAGGCGACGAAGATCTCGTCCATATCCGCAGGCGCGGCGCCAAACAACTTGTGCCATGCGTACACGTTGCATATCTCAGGATTGCCCGGGTCGTCACGCTTGATGCGCTGCGGATCGGTGACCATCCCCATCACCAACTTGTCGATCTCTTCATCGGTGCTGGCCAGGGTGATGGCGTTGCCGTAGCTCTTGCTCATCTTGCGGCCGTCGGGACCCACCAGCAGCGGGGCCTCGCTGATGATTGCCTCCATCTCGGGGAACACCGGGCCGTACAGGTGGTTGAAGCGCCGCACCACCTCGCGCGACAGTTCCAGATGCGGCAGCTGGTCCTGCCCCACCGGCACCTTGGTGGCCTTGTACAGAATGATGTCGGCGGTCTGCAACAGCGGGTAGCCCAGAAAGCCGTAGGTGAGCAGGTGCTCGCCCAGTTCGTCGATCTGCCCCTTGTAGGTGGGCACGCGCTCAAGCCACGACAGCGGCGTGATCATGCCGAGCAGCACCGCGAGCTCTGCATGCTGGGGCACATCACTCTGGCGAAAGATGATGCTGCGCTCGGGGTCAACCCCACAGGCAATCCAGTCGGCAACCATCTCGATGCCGCTGTCGTGAATGCCCTTGACGTCTTCGTAGCCCGTGGTGAGCGCATGCAGGTCGGCGACTGAGTAGATGCACTCGTACTCGTCCTGCAGCCGCACCCAGTTGCCCAGCGCACCCAGAAGGTGGCCAATGTGCAGCTGCCCCGTGGGGCGCATGCCACTGAACAGGCGAGGGCGGGTTGCGGTGGTACTCACGGCGCGGGAGTGTAGACGCGCGGGCCGGGGGGAACCGGGGCGGTCAGTAGCGTGCCGCACGTGAGTACGTCACCGCCACCCCCCCCACCCCGGCCATCTGGCCCCGTCACAATGGCCGGCCCCCGCTGGCGCTGGAATGCCCGGGGTGCCTGGTGGCGCATTGTGGTTCCCCTCGCGGCCGTGATGGCCGGCCTGGGCGCGGCCATCGGGTGCGTGGTGGCCGTGCGTGCCCTGGGCGCAAGCCAGGACGCCAGCAGCGCCGTGGGTGTGGCGGTGGGGAGCGCGGGCATCCTGCTGGTGGGCCTTGTGGTGCTGCGCGCCGTGCAGCCCGCCCAGCGGCGCCTGATGCTTGCGAGCCAAGGGCGTGTGGGGCCGTCCCTTGCCATTGGCCTCGGCATCGGTGCGGCCATCGTGGTGGGGTCGGCCATCATCATCGGCACGGGCGCCAGCCTTGACGGTGACGCCAAGGAACGGCTCGAAGAGGTGCAGATGACGCTCGGCGGCGTGTGGTGGCAAACCGTACTCATCGTGTTTGCCCTCATCGTTCTGGCACCGCTCGGCGAGGAGATCCTGTTCCGCGCACTCGAGCTTCGCGGACTTGTGCGCCTCATCCCCTTCGCTGTTGCCGCGCCCATCTCAGGCCTGCTGTTTACCGCAGCCCATTACGACGCCTGGGTGGCGTGGCCACGCACCCTCGCGCTGGTGGCCACCGGGTGGGCCCTTGCGTGGCTTTACCGCTGGCGCGGCATTCCGGCAACCATCGCCGCTCACGCAACGGTGAATACCGTCGCTGCAGTTGCTCTGATTTTGCAGAGTTGACCCGAATTGTGGCGTATGCCATTCAGGACGCTGTGAACCGCGGCGATCAGGTGGCGCTGGAGCAGGCCATCACGGCCCCCATGGCGGTGTCCCGAATGGATGCCGACGAGGCAGCGCCCAGTCCCAACGGTGGCGCCGAGGTGCGCGCTCGCATCGTGGCATGAGCCGAAGCAGAGGCGGCACGATCGCGCGCGTCAATCGGCGCGCTGCGTCACCCATGGGCGGGACCTCGCTTCATACGTGCGGCACATGCCCAAGAAGTACCGAGAGGTTCGCGCCGCACTCATCGCCGCGGGCTGGGAAAAAGTTTTCCGAGTCGGGATCGCACGAGACATGGAGAGGGCCCAGAGGGCACGGCCGCGTGATTGTTGCCGGGAAGAACTTCGATACCGTCCCCGGAGGAATTCTGGCGTCCATTCGACGCAACACCGGACTGGAGGACCTGCGATGAGCGAGTACCTCGTCATCTATGAAACCGCCGAAGACGGGGCATCGGGTGCGTGGCTCCCGGAAATCGACGGCGTGGTTGCGCTTGGCAAGACCCGCGACGAGGTGGAGAGCTGCATGCGCGAGGCGCTCGCGGCGTTCGCCGAATACGAGCGCGAGGAGGGCCGGGAACTCCCGCCGCCGCACAACTACGCCGGGTACGCCTCGGCTCCGTAGAAAACGCGCGAGGGCGGCCCGAAGGCGGCATACGCCGCATCAGCTCTAAAAGCGGTCAGCGCTCACGCGCGGCCCGATCTAGTCCTCGCCCTGTGCCTTGGTGAAGCCGTCCTCGCCATCGAAGCGCTGCAGCTTCTCGACGTGGGCCCACATGTGCTCGGCAGCCACGGCCTGCAGGAGGTCGATCAGGTGGGCGTCATTCAGCTCGGCGGCGTCGTCGCGCAGCATGAATCGGGCGCGCCAGGCGTCGACGGTGTCGGTCATCACGTCGTTCGGCGGGTACAGCATGGTGCCGCGCGAGTCGACCATCTTCAGGTAGAGGTCGCGGCCCTCGCAGATGCGCTCCATGCTCTGGCCGATGCAGATCTTGTCGCTGGCCGACTCGATGAAGATGTCCACGCCGCATACCTGACGGGTCTTCACCTTGACGAAGTCAGGGGCGGCTCCGAGCTGCGGCAGCTTGATCGGCTTGTACTCGCGGATCTTCCAGTCCGTCGGCTTCTTACCGAGGTTCTTGATGATCTCGTTGGTGTAGCCGGTGGTTCCGCCCTGACGCTCGTCGCCAACGACGTCGCGGGTCATGACCTTGCCCTCCTCGAGGGTGGTGATGACGGCGTTCTCGATGAGGGCAGCTTCTTCGAACATGTCCAGGTGACGCAGCATCATGACGCCGGAGAGGATCATGGCGGTGGGGTTGATGACGTCCTTGCCGGCGTACTTCGGCGCGGAGCCGTGCACTGCCTCGGCAATAAACACCTCGTTCCCGATGTTGGCCGACGGCGCGAAGCCCAGACCACCAATGAGGGCGGACGACAGGTCGGAGAGGATGTCGCCGTTCATGTTGGTGGTTACCAGCACGCTGTACTGCTCGGGGAGCTTGACGAGTTGGTGGGCGGCGTTGTCGAC
>SYFI01000141.1 GCA_005800465.1 Actinomycetota bacterium
ATCGAGGCGATTGACCATGCGAGGGCCGCTGACGTGCCGTTCGTCGTGGCCATCAACAAGATGGACAAGGAGAACGCCAACCCCGACAAGGTGAAGCAGGAATTCGCCAGCCGGGATGTGATTCCGTCGGATTGGGGTGGTACCACCGAGTTCGTCAACGTCTCCGCGCACAGCGGCCTCGGGCTGGATGACCTCCTCGAGACGGTGCTGCTCGTGGCCGACGCAGATGCTGAACCCAAGGCGAATCCGACCCCTGAGGCATCGGGCACCGTGGTGGAGTCGCGACTCGACTCAGGCCGTGGCCCCGTGTGCACCCTGTTGGTGCAGCGCGGCACGATGCGTATCGGCGACATCCTCGTGGTGGGCGAGACCTTCGGCCGGGTGCGGGCGATGCTCGACTACAAGGGTGAGGCGATGGTCACGGCCGGGCCGTCCGTACCGGTAGAGATTCTCGGTCTCGACGGCGTCCCCGCTGCGGGCGAGAAGTTCCGCGTGGTGGAGAACGAGCGGCTTGCGCGCCAGATTGCCGCAACCCGTAGCCAGCGGCTCCGTGCGGAGGATCTGGCAAACCGCCGACCGGTGTCGCTGGAGGACCTGTTCGCCCGCATTTCTGAGGGTGGGCTCAAGGAGCTCAACATCATCATCAAGGGTGATGTGCAGGGTTCGGTGGGTGCACTTGCCGACGCCCTTAACAAGGTTGAGCAAACCGAGGTCCGGCTGCGAATCATCCACACTGGTGTGGGTGCCGTCACCGAGTCGGATGTCAACCTTGCGTCCGCGTCACAGGCGATCATCATCGGGTTTAACGTCCGCCCGAGGCCCGAGGCCAAGATGTTGGCCGAGCGCGAGGGCGTGGACGTACGAACCTACCGCGTGATCTACCGCGCCATCGAAGACGTGCGCCACGCGCTTGTGGGCCTGCTCGAGCCGGACATCGTGGAGGAGCCCATGGGCGCCCTCGAGGTGCGCGCCATTTTCAGGGCGAGCCGCCTTGGAACCATCGCCGGCTGTTATGTCACCGACGGGCTGGCCAAGCGTGGAGCGGATTGCCGCCTTGTGCGTGACGGCACGGTGGTGCACGTGGGCAAGATCGATTCGATCCGTCGCGTGGATGACGACGTGCGCGAGGTCCAGCAGGGCTTCGAGTGCGGCGTGCTCATCGACGACTACAACGACGTCAAGGAAGGCGACGTGATCGAGGTCTTCGAGCTCAAGGAGGTCGCGCGCACCGCGCAGGCCGCCACAGCACCGCCCGGCCCCGTCACGCCCACTCCGGCATCCGAGTAGAGGGACGGCCCGCCTGATGGGGGCGCCGCGTCAGCGGCAGCGGCGGGCCAATGAGGCCATCCGCGAGGTGGTGGGTCAGGCACTCCTCACGGAGCTGTCGGACCCCCGCCTGCAGATGGTCACCATCACCGCGGTGGAGAGCAGCCCCGATCTTGGTCGGGCAAAGGTGTACTGGACCGCCCTCGACCCGAAGCGCGTCGAGGGGGCCGGTGCGGCACTTGAGGCCGCTCGCGGGCTTTTGCAGGGCCGCGTCGCCCGGGTGCTGAAGTCGCGGCTCACGCCGCATCTGGTCTTCGTGCATGACGGCCTCCAGGACGAGGCCCGTCGCCTCACCGAACTCATTGACCGGGTTGCCCCCGATGGGCCGCTGCCAGAACCGGAACTGGAATCGGACCCGCAGCCATGAGCCACCAGCATCACGACCCGCACGTGGCAGGGGAAGAGGTGGGCGCCGACCGGATCGCCCAGTTGCTTGCGCCTCCCGGTCGCAAAGTGCTGGTGACGACGCACCGTAAGCCCGATGGCGATGCCGCTGGATCGATGATCGGGCTCACGCGCATTCTCCGGGGGCTCGGGCACGACGTCGTCATGTGGCATGTGGAGGGTCCGGGTCTGCCGGACGACCTGACGTGGTTGCTCGGCCCGGATGAGGCCGTGGTTGGGGGCCCCGTGGCAGACCACGAGGAGCGCCTGGTGGTGAGTGTTGATGCCGCCACCTCACACCGCATGACCGATGACGACCCGAGCGCGCTCGGGGGACCGATCATCAACATCGACCACCACCACGACAATCCGATGTGGGGTCACCACAATTTTGTAGACGGCGGGGCATCGAGTTCGGCCGAGATGGTGGTGCGGGTGGCCGACGCGCTGGGTGCCGAGATCACGCTTGAGGTGGCGCTGCCGCTGTACGTGGGGCTGGTCACCGATACCGGCCGATTCAGCTACGGCAGCACAGGGGCTCAGGCGCACGTGGTTGCAGCCCGCCTCATCGATGCCGGCGTGGACCCGGCCGCGGTATTCCGTCGCGTATACGAGGGCGTCCCGTTCGGCGACGTACGGCTGGTCGGCCGAGCGTTGGCAGGTGCCAGATCAGAACTCGAGGGGCGCCTGATCATCGCGGTGGTCACCGATGACGACGTGACCGAAGCGGGTGGCCAGAATTCGGACGGGGTGGTGGAGGCCCTTCGCGCGGTGGCGGGTGCTGAGGTGGCTGCGGTCATCCGGCAGGTAAATGGGGCGTGGCGGGTGTCGGTGCGCGCATCCGGCGACACGGTGGACGTATCGGCGATCGCCGCCCTGGAGGGAGGGGGAGGGCACCGCGCGGCGGCCGGGTTTACATCGCAGCGCGATCCCGAGGCCATCATCGCGCTCATCCGCGACGCCGTCGTGGCGCAGGATTGCTGAGGTGGGCGTGCCGGCCGATGCCCCGCGCGCGATTCTCGTGGACAAGCCGGCGGGGCCCACGTCGCATGACGTCGTGAGCACGGTGCGGCGCGCGCTTGGACGTACGAAGGCTGGGCACACGGGCACGCTGGACCCCTTCGCCACAGGACTCCTCGTAGTGCTCACCGGCCGAGCCACCCGCCTCGCGCCATTTCTCACGGGGCTCGACAAGACCTACCGGGCCACCGTGCGGCTGGGAGAGCGGTCGGAGTCGGGTGATCCCGAGGGCCCAATCACGCCGGGCGGGGCGGTGCCTGACGAGTCGGCGGTGCGTGCTGCGCTTGCCACAATGACCGGGGTGATTGAGCAGCAGGTCCCTGCGCTGTCGGCTGTGAGAGTGGACGGCGAGCGCCTGTATGCGCGCACCCGTCGCGGCGAAGAGGTCGAACGGCCCCGTCGCGAGGTGGTCGTGCACCGCGCTGATCTGATCTCCTATGACCACGTGAATGGCCTTGTCGACATAGAAATCCGCTGTGGGTCAGGCACCTACGTTCGACAGATTGCCGTTGACTTTGGCGAAAAGCTTGGTTGCGGCGGCTACTGCTCTGCGCTCCGGCGCACTGAGGTGGGTGACCTGTCAGTGAGTTCTGCGCTCGCTCCTGAGGATGTGCAGCCGGGATGCGGAATCTCGCTGCTCTCGGCCGTAGGGCACATCCCGCGGGTGGATCTGGATGAGGCCGGTCTGGCCGAAGTGGTACATGGGCGACGGGTGCAGGCACCGGGCGGGGTCGCCATGGGCACTGTGGCCCTCGCTGCAGGAGATGAGCTTGTCGCCATCGGTATGGCGGACGACGATGGCGTTGTACGGCCGAAGGTGGTGCTCGTCCCATGAGGAGATACGAATCGCTCGGGGACCTTCCCCTCAACGGCGCGCGGCGCGTGGTGGCCATCGGCACCTTTGATGGTGTGCACATCGGCCACCAGGCAATCATTGGCCGTGCGATCGAGCGCGCCAAAGAGCGTGGCCTTGAGTCGATGGTGCTCACGTTCGAGCCCAATCCGCTCACGGTGCTCCGGCCAGATCTCGCTCCCGCTGTCCTGACCGAGCCCGGGTTTAAGGCGCAGCTCATTGAGGCACTCGGCGCTGACGCACTGCTTGTTGTGCCTTTCACCCGCGCGTTCTCGCGCATTCGGGCCGACCGATTTACCGAGATGCTGTGTGCGGCGCCGCTTACTTCCGAGTCGATTGTGGTGGGGGCGAACTTCCGGTTTGGCCTGGGCGGCACCGGCACCGTGTCGTATCTTCAGCGGCTGGGGCGCGCGAAGGGGCTCATCGTTGAGAGCCCTGAAACTGTGGTGAGCCCAGACGGCAAGCCCGTGTCGTCCTCACGCGTCCGGCGGCTTGTGACCACCGGGCAGGTGGCCGAGGTCGTCGCCCTGCTCGCCCGCCCGCACTCGGTGGAGGGCATGGTGGTACCCGGCGAGCAACGCGGGCGCGAAATGGGCCTGCCAACGGCGAACGTGGCGGTGGCGCACGACGTCGCGCTCCCGGCCAGGGGCGTGTACGCCGGCCGCGTGGTCACGGCCGAGGGCCGTTTTGCCGCCGCAATCAACCTGGGGTACTCCCCGACCTTCACCGACGGCACCAACCCGGACCTTCGGCTTGAGGCATTTCTGCTCGACTACGGCGGGAGTGACCTGTACGGGCAGCGAGTGCGCGTGGAGTTCCTCCAACGTCTACGGGACGAGCGCAGGTTCAGCAGTGCCGATGAACTGGTGGCGCAGGTGGAGGAAGACGTGCAGCGCACCCGTGAGGTGGCCGCCGCCGCCTGATACGGATGATCCCGGAGGTGGTGCTACTCTCCCGGACATTCGCGAGAGCGCGAACCCCCGCCCGCCCTGCTGATATGGCGCGAGGTGGTGGAATTGACCCGGAGCGGCCTTGGCTGCTCCGTGGCCGGATCAGGAGCACACATGCTTGACAAGGAATCCAAGGCCGGCGTCATGGCGCCGCACCGTCAGCACGACACGGACACGGGTTCGCCCCAGGTTCAGGTCGCGATTCTGACCGAGCGGATCAATCAGCTGACCGAGCACCTCAAGGTGCACGCCAAGGACCACCACTCACGTCGTGGCCTTCTCACCATGGTCGGACGCCGCCGCCGCCTCCTCTCGTACCTTCAGAGGAAGGACGTGGAGGCCTACCGCGAGCTCACGACCTCGCTGGGTATCCGCAGGTAGCACGCAGTACCGGGGCGCATTCGCGCCCGTGACGGCGGGCCACCAGAGGGTGGTGCCGCAAGATGAGCCACGTCGGGTGACGTGGCATGAGGGATGAGGGACACGAATGGCAGATCAGGGACCTGACGCAACGCGCGTCGTCGCCGACATCGGCGGCCAGGAGATCATCTTCGAGACTGGACGCCTGGCGAAGCAGGCAAATGGGTCAGTGCTCGTGCGCTCGGGTGACAGCCTTGTGCTGGTCACCGCAGTGGGCGCCCGCGAGCCACGGGAGGGGACGGACTTCTTCCCCCTCACCGTGGACGTCGAGGAGCGCATGTACGCCAAGGGAGCAATCCCCGGCGGCTTCATCAAGCGTGAGAGCCGCCCAAGCGAGCGCGCAATCCTCACGTGCCGCATGACCGACCGACCGCTCCGTCCGCTGTGGCCGAAGGGCTTCCGCAACGAGGTGCAGATCGTCACGACGGTGCTCAGCATCGACAAGGTCAATGCATTCGACATCCTGTCGATCAACGGCGCATCGGCCGCGCTCATGCTCAGCGAGTTGCCGTTCCATGGGCCCGTCGGTGCCGTGCGCATCGGCATGATCGATGACGACTTCGTCATCAACCCCACGCTGCAGGAGCTTGAGGAGTCCACGCTCGACCTGGTGGTCGCCGGTACCCGCGAGGCCATCTCGATGGTCGAGGCTGGCGCGAACGAGGTGAGCGAGGAAGACCTCCTCGAGGCCCTCCAGATCGCGCACGACGAAATCAAGAAGCTTTGCGATGTGCAGGACGAACTGCGGAAGCTCGCCGGCAAGCCGAAGTGGGACATCCAGGGGAAGACAGTGGACCCCGCGATGCTGGCGAAGGTCGAGAAGGCCGCGCTGTCGCAGATTGAAGAGGCCACCCGCGAGCAGGGCAAGATTGAGCGTCGCGACAAGATCTCAGTCGCCAAGAGTGCCGCCCGAGCCTCAGTGCTGGGCGATGAGCCCACGTCTGAGGACAAGGCCGCGTTCTCGGAGGCGTTCGACTCGATCATCAAGAGGACCATCCGCCACCGCATCGCGGTGGACAAGCACCGCCCCGACGGCCGCACGGCCGAGGAGATCCGCCCGATCTGGGTGGAGACGGGTCTTGCTCCCCGCACGCATGGATCTGGTCTCTTCACCCGTGGCGAGACGCAGGTGCTCACGCTCCTCGCCCTCGGTACGACCAAAGAGGCCCAGCGCATCGACGATCTTTCGATCGACACGACCAAGCGCTACATCCACCACTACAACTTCCCGCCGTTCAGCGTGGGTGAGACCGGCTTCATGCGCGGTCCGAAGCGCCGCGACATCGGACACGGTGCCCTGGCCGAGCGCGCGCTTCTGCCAGTGATCCCCACCGATGAGGACTTCCCGTACACGCTGCGGCTTGTGTCGGAGACCCTCGAGAGCAATGGCTCGTCGTCCATGGCGTCGGTCTGCGGTTCGACCCTCGCCCTGCTCGACGCCGGCGTGCACATCAAGCGCCCGGTGGCCGGTATCGCGATGGGCCTCATCAAGGAGGGCGATGACCACATCGTGCTCACCGACATCCAGGGCGACGAGGACCACCTC
>SYFI01000142.1 GCA_005800465.1 Actinomycetota bacterium
CGCCGGGGCAGATCATCGTGAGCACCAATCGTCGTGATCAGAGCATGTTTGATGCCGCGCGGCTCGACCTTGAGACCGGCGAGCTGACCACCATCGCCGAGAACCCCGGCAACTACATCGGCTGGGTGGCCGATCACCACGGGGTCGTGCGGGGTGCGTATGCGCAGACCCCCGAGGGCGACTACGAGATCCTGGTGCGCGATACCGAAGCGGATGAGTTCCGGCTGCTGGCCTCGTTCGATAACGAGGACAACGGCACGCCATTCGGGTTCGACGCCGACGGCACCACGTTGTGGGTGGGGAGCGCGAGGGACAACGACCTGTCGCGGCTGGTGGCCATCGACGTTGCCACGGGGACGGAGACCGTGCTTGACGAGGACGAGGTTGCCGACCTCGGCGCGCCCATCATCAGCGACAAGGACCGCAGGCTGCTGGGTGCGGCCTACTTGCGCGACCGTCTTGTGGTGCATGCCTTCGACGACGAGTTCGCCGCCGACATGGAGACGGTGCGCGCAATCTCCGACGGCGACCCGCGCATCATGGGCTCGAGCGCCGACGAACGCATCTGGACCATCGCATTTGACAGCGACACCGAGCCGGGCGCCACATACCTGTTCAACCGTGACACGGGGGAGAGTGAGTTCCTGTTTCGCCCCCGGCCCTGGCTGGCACCTGAGGACCTCTCGCCCATGACTCCGGTGCAGATCCACTCGCGCGATGCCCACACGCTGTACTCGTACCTCACTGTTCCGAAGGGGGTCGAGCCCGCCGACCTGCCGCTGGTGCTGGTGGTGCACGGGGGGCCGTGGAGCCGTGACTCGTGGGGCTATGACGCCGAGGCGCAGTTTCTGGCCAACCGCGGCTACGCGGTACTGCAGGTGAACTATCGCGGCTCCACGGGCTTTGGCAAGCACTTCATGCACGCGGCTGAGCGCGAGTTCGCCGGCAAAATGCACGACGACCTGATCGACGCGGCCAACTGGGCGGTGACCGAAGGCATCGCCGACCCCGATCGCTTGGCCATCTATGGCGGCTCGTACGGCGGCTACGCCACGCTGGTGGGAGTCACGTTTACGCCCGACGTATTCAAGGCCGCCATCTCATATGTGGGGCCGTCGAGCCTGGTCACGCTCATCCGCTCGTTTCCCGCCTACTGGCGGCCGTTTCTGCAGAGCACCTGGTACCGATTTGTGGGCGACCCTGAGGTGCAGGAGGAGCACGACGATATGTGGCAGCGCTCGCCGCTTCGTCTGGTTGACGAGATCACCACGCCACTCATGGTCATTCAGGGTGCCAACGACCCGCGCGTGACCAAGCAGGAGAGCGACCAGATCGTGGCAGCGCTGAAGGATCGTGGCGTTGAGGTGGAGTACATCGTGGCCGACGACGAGGGCCATGGCTTCGTGAAGCCCGAAAACCGCATGCGCGCCTACCGGGCTATCGAACTGTTCCTCGCCGATCATCTTGGCGGTCGCAGGGAAGACTGACCGCCTGGGCTCAGACCGGAACGACCGCCTCGAGCCCCTCGGCACGCGCGGCGTGTGCCTGGCGCTGATCGCCGGTGATGAACAGCAGGGGTGCGTCGCCCGCGACCATCGCAGCCTCAGTGAGCGCCGCCGCGATATGCAGCGCATCAAGGGCCCGCACCATCTGGCGCCCCGCGATGTCGGCCGCCAGGGGAACGATGGTGGCGGGATTTCCGGGCAGCAGCATCACCCTCGGCCCGCTCACAAACACCCAGTCGGTCACATTGGCCGCGTCAACCACACACCCCTGCGACTCCGCAGCACGCAGCGCGCTCGCCAGTTCTACGCGCGTACCGCACCAGGTGACCAAGCGATCGCGCGCTGCCACCAGCCCGTCGCGCGTTGCGTCGTGATGCATCTCGTCCGCGAGTACCGCCCGGGCGATGACGCTGCTGTCGAGGTAGGCGAGTGCGCCGGCGCGAATCATGGCGCGCCGTCGTGTCGCTCCGCGAGCAGTGCTGCCACCACGGCGTCGCCAGCCCCCGCCGGCTGCCGGGCCGTCCAACGCGCATGCGCGGCATCCACACCCCCGGGTGAGTGGGCGAGCGGGGGTGTGGATGAGAGCAGTCCATGCGCGGCGGCGCGAGCACGAAATGGTGCGGCACCGTCGTGTCCTGTCGCGATGGCGTGCTCGATGGCGTTCGTGACGAACTCGCTGAGCGACACCCCACGGGCCGCGGCCTCGGCCCGTGCCAGCGTATGCAGTGCATCGGGCACCCGGGTAAGGATCTGCTTCATGGCACGATGAGAGCGGTATGTGCTGTCAGTCGGCACATCGCGGAGATCGGTCGCTCGCATGGCCCTCAGCGTAGGTGCGCCAGCGTCACGCGGATTGCGCGCAATGTGCCGTCTCGCGGTCGGCGGTGTGCCGGGTTAGATCAGGTTGCGCGGGTTGTCGGGGTCGTCGGGCGGGACGTCCTGATCAAAGGGTGCCTTGCGGTCGCGTGGCCCCAGTACGCCGGGCATGCGGTTGACGGCCTTCCACAGCAGTACGGCGAGCAGCCCCGCCGCCACCAGCGCGGTCACCCCGATTACCAGCAACCCGCCCCGTGCCCTCGGCTCGCCGGCCAGCGCCACATGTGCCGTGCGGAGGGCATCGACCCGCTGTATCTCATAGCCCGCAAGGCCATGCGACGGGTCACTGGCCAGCGTCCGGCGAAAGTCGGCCTTGGCCCCGTCCAGATCAAATCGCTGTACCCGTGCGAGCGCTGCGCGGTATGCCGTCTGCGTGCGGCCCTCCCATGGGCGTACTCCGGCACCGTCCAGCAACCGCAGGATCTCGTCGGTGGGGGCCATGGCACCACCACCAGCCTTCCGCTTGATGAGCACCACACCGCGTGCGTGGCCATTGGCATCTACCACCGGCCCGCCGGAGTCACCCATCTGGATGGGATTAGTGATGAGCGTGAGGTACCGGGTGGGTTGCTTGTCGGGGTGGCCGGTCTCACCGATGACTCCGGTTCGCACCGACGGCACCAGCGCGCCGTGCTGCGGTGCTGCGAATGGGTCGGTGCTGCCAAATCCCAGGCTGGCAACAGGCGTGCCCACGTCGACGCCGCGGTCCAAACCGATTGACGGTGCGTCAGCCACGCCCGGCACGCGGATGACGGCGATGTCGCGTGTGCGGTCGGTAGCCACCAGGCGCACCGATGCCCCGTTGTTGCGGGCTGCACCGGGCCCGGCTGCAGCCGGGCGCACCACGCGCTCCAAGTGCATGAGCCCCACTGGGGTCACGCCATTGCGCTTCACCCAGTCAGCCGCGATCTGCTCCGAGTGCGGCTGCCCCTGCAGGGCGAGTTTCTCCAGATATGCGGTGGCGGCGATCTCCGACGTGCTGGGGGAGATCACATGGTGGGCGCTCACCAGATAGCCGTCGGGGGTCACGGCAAAGGCGGTCCCCTCCTTCCGCACCTCCCGCGCCTCGGGGGGCAGCGAGATCACGGTGCCACTGCGCAACCGCAGCCCGGTGAGATGCGCGGTCACCTGCACGTTCCACACGGCGGGCATGGCGATGAGTGCTCCACGCACAACGGGGTCGGGCGAGAGGGCGTCGGGCACCCCGGCCGGGATGTCTCCGATCGCCGGTGAGGCCATAGCGAACGCGGCCAGTACGGCGGCGGTGATGATGCGTGGGCGGATCACGGCCTTGAGGCTAGACCGTGGTCATCGCCAGCCACCACCCTTCGGTCCCCGCAGTGCGGAGTCGAGCGTCATCGCCCCATACAGCAGGCCGCTCACGGGGAGCGCAAGGCGCCAGACACCCGACAGGCCGAACTCCCGGGTGACGGGCGTGGCTACCACCACCATTGCGATCCACCCGGCGGCGCCAAGGCCCAGCGCCCACAACGCGGCCGCACCCCCGCCGCTTGCCACGCCCACGATTCCGGCGATGAGGGCCACCACCGACCCGGCGAACATGATGGTGAGCACCACCAGCACGGCGATGAGCAGGGGCCACGATCGACGCAGTTGGGTGAATGCGCTGCGACGCACCATGTGCCACACCGACCCGAGGTCGTCGTAGGCCCGCGCACTGGTTACCCGCTCCCGGCTGAGCGCCAGGCGGGTTGGCAAGCCTGCCTGGCGCTTGATTATGCGCGCCACCGACAGGTCGTCGATGAGCGCCCCGCGCACGGTGTTCATGCCGCCAGCAGCAGCCAGCGCATCGGCCCGCACCAAGATGCATCCCCCGGCCGCCGATGCCGTGCGCGAGCCCGCGCGGTTGGCCCATCGCAGGGGGTAAAGCAGAAAAAAGAAGAGCACGAAGGACGGAATAAGCAGTCGTTCGGCCAGAGACGCGCAGCGAAGTCGCGCCATGCGGCTGTTCAGGGCCACACCGCGTGCAAGGGCGTCGGCCACCAGCATGCGTACCGAGTCATGCGAATGGTGGATGTCGGCATCGGTGAGCAGTAGCCACTCCGGGGCCGTCGTCTCGCGGTGCACGCGAATGCCCTGATCCATGCCCCACACCTTGCCCACCCAGCCATCGGGCAGCGGTGCGCCGTCGATCACCTCAATGCCATGCCGCGTCACCCTTGCCATCTCACGTGCCACGTCGGCGGTGGCATCAGTTGACCGCTCACTCACCACCACCACCGACATCTCACCGGGGTAGTCCTGCTGGTCGAGCGCGCCCAGCGTGGGGCCGATCAAATCGGCCTCGTTACGCGCGGGTATCACCACGCCAACCGACGGCCACAGATCCGGGTCGGGCACTGGAGGGTCGTCCACGTCAACTGGTCGCAGGTCCCACGGGCGCGCGGGGTGCAGCAGCACCCCCGCCCAGCAGGCAAGGGCGAGGATCCCGATGACGACGAACCAGATCAGTGCCTGAAGTGCCTGCGCCCGGTCGTGACCATCGCGGCTCCAAGGGCGTCCACGGCCGCGATGACTTCTTCGTCACGCATTGACCCACCGGGGTGGGCGATGGCGGTGGCACCACCGGCGATGGCCATCTCTGGTGCATCGGGGAAGGGGAAGAACGCGTCACTGGCCATGGCGCTGCCCTGAATGGGTAGGCCGTTCTCAGCGGCCTTCGATGTGGCGATGCGCACGCTGTCGACCCGACTCATCTGACCAGCGCCGATGCCCACTGTGGCGCCGTCCTTGGCAAACACAATGGCGTTGCTCTTCACGTGCTTCGACACCTTCCACGCGAATATCAGGTCAACCCACTCCTGGTCGGTGGGCTCGCGCTGGGTAACGCACTGCATGGTGTCGCGGCCCTCGTGCCCCTCATCCGGGTCCTGTACCAACATGCCACCCATCACGCGCCGGTACACGGGCTCAGCCGGGTTGCCGGGGCGTACGCGCTCCCCCGTCTCAAGCAGGCGCACGTTGGGCTTGCGGGTGAGCACCTCGAGGGCATCCTCGTCGTATGACGGCGCCCACAGCACCTCAACGAACATCTCAGCCAGGTGCTCAGCCAGCGCCAGGTCCACCGTGCGGTTTACCGCGTACACACCGCCAAAGGCCGACACCGGGTCACATGCCTTGGCGCGCAGGTAGGCGCTTGCCAGATCGTCGCCCAGCGACACCCCGCATGGGTTATTGTGCTTCACGATCACCACAGCTGGATCGTCGAACTCGGCCACCAGCCCTCGGCCGGCGTCGACGTCGAGCAGGTTGTTGTACGAGAGCGGCTTGCCGTGCAGCACCTTCACGCCGCCCAGCAGGTGCTGGGGCGCGCCGATCTGGCGGTAGTAGGCCCCCCGCTGATGCGGGTTCTCGCCGTAGCTGCACTCAAGTTCCTTCGCGAAGCCAACGGTAAAGCGGTCGGGGACGTCCTTGGGGCCATCACCCTCCGATGCCATCCATGCGGCGATGGCGTCGTCGTAGGCAGCGGTCTTGCGAAAGGCGGCGGCGGCCAGCGCCCGCCGGGTGGCGTCACTCACGGCCCCGCTGCCCTTCATCTCGGCCAGTACGTTGTCGTACTGCGACGGGTCGGTCATGATGGCCACGCGGTCGTGGTTCTTGGCCGATGCCCGCACCATTGCGGGGCCGCCGATGTCGATCTCCTCCACCACGTCTGCGCGCGTGAGGCCATCCTTGGCCGCCGCCTGCTCAAACGGGTACAGGTTGACCACCACGATCTCGATGGCCTCGATGCCGTTGGCGGCCATGTCGGCGGCATCGCCCTCGTGGTCCCTACGGCCAAGAATACCCCCGTGCACCTTGGGATGC
>SYFI01000143.1 GCA_005800465.1 Actinomycetota bacterium
CCAAGCTGCGCTACGTCCCGTGCGAGCGAGGCTACCAGCGCCCCGCCATGGCTCAGCCGCCTGGGCGGTATCCCGCAGTCACCGAACGGTGGGCACCTGCGACATCAAGGTCGGCACCCAGCACCTGGAACCCCTTGGCAAGACGGGCGAGTACCACGGTGGCCTCCCCCGATCCCTCGGGGCCCGAGATAAAGGCCTGGACGGTGATCTGCCCGGGGCCCTTCCCCACCTCGGGGATGTTCGGGATGGTCACCGTGACGGGTGCGCCCACCATCTCTGCCACCTCGTGGCTCTTGCCGAGGAACTCCTGAGTGACCGGGCCGGGCCTCTGCAAGCGTCGGCGCTCATACACCCACAGCGCACCGATGCCGACGATGAACAGGTAGCCCATGATCGCCGCGGTTACCGCCTGCGCATCACCGTGACCGGTCTTTCCCAGCACCACGGCGATGAGGCCATACACGGCGAAGAAACTGATACCCAGGACCATGATGGCCCTGGTCAGCCCACCGGTGAGCAGGCGTCCGATCATGCGTCACCCCCCTGCCACGACTCGGCAAGCCTGCCGAGGGTGGATCGATAGCGGGCCACGGCTTCGTCGCGGCCGATCAACTCAAGGCTCTCGTAGATACCCGTGGAGATCGTGGTACCCGTAATGGCGATTCGCTGCGGTTCGAGGAACTCACGTGCCGTCATGCCCAGTACGTGCAGCTGATCAGACAGGGCATCTTTGATGTTGTCGACCGTGAACTCATCCAGCACCTCGATGCGGCCAAGGCCACCGCCGACGGACTGGATTGCGTGCTTCACATCGCCCGCGAGAAATGCCCAGGCGTCGTCCTCAAACTCAAGGGGGTGGAACATCCAGCCGGCAAGACGGTCGTACTCGTTAAGACGGCTCAGCTTGCGCTGCACCAGCGGCGCGGACCGGTGCGCAAGATCGGCGGCGCCGTCGCCCTTATCGGCAAGGTATCCGCTGCTTTCGAGAAACCCCATGAGGTCGTCGGCAAACGCATCGGGGTCGAGTGCCCGCAGGTAGCGCCCGCTCATCACCTCGAGCTTCTTCAGATCGAACACCGCGGGGCTCTTGCTCACGCGCGTGACGTCGAACTTCTCGATGAGTTCCTCGAGGGTGAACGTGGTGGTCTTGTCGTCGTACGACCACCCCAAGAGCACCAGCGCGTTTCGCACCGGCTGCGGAAGAAAGCCGTCGGCCTCAAGTTCCTCAACCGACGCCGCACCGTGGCGCTTTGACAGCCGCTTCTTGTCGGTGCCGAGAATGAGCGGCACGTGCGCGTACTGCGGGGGCTCCGCACCCAGCGCACGGATCACCAGCATCTGCTTGGGCGTGTTGCTCAGGTGGTCTTCGCCCCGGATAACCCGGTTAATGCCCATGTCCATGTCGTCCACGGCAGCGGCGAGGTTGTAGGTGGGGGTGCCGTCGGAGCGCGCCACCACGAAGTCCTCAATCTGCGCGTGGTCATACGTGACCGTGCCGCGGATCATGTCCTCAATGGCCGTCTCTCCCGGCAGGGGCACTGCAAAACGCCACACCGGCGTGCGCCCCTCGGCCTCGAATCCGGCGATCTCATCGGCGGTCCAGTCGCGCCGCCCACGCACCACCGGGGCCTGCTTGTTGGCCCGGGCCTCGGCACGCATGGCGTCCAGTTCCTCCGCCGTCTCCCAGGCCGCGTACACCGCGCCTGCCTCTTTCAGCCGGCCGATGCAGTCGCGGTACAGGTCGTCGCGGTCGCTCTGGCGGAACGGCCCCTCGTCCCAGTCGAGCCCGAGCCACTGCAGCACGCGCAAGATCTCGGCCTCGCTCTCAGGCGTGGAGCGCTCGCGGTCGGTGTCCTCCATGCGCAGAATGAACGTGCCCTTGGCATGCCGCGCAGCAAGCCAGTTGAACAACGCCGTACGGGCGCCCCCGACGTGCAGCGATCCTGTCGGGCTGGGCGCAAAGCGCACGCGCAGCGGGGTGGTCATGTCGGATCCGGGGTCTGGCACGGTCATTAGGATAGCGGCACCCCGGCGACTCCCCGGCCCATCTGCATAGGATGGACGACATGAGATTCGGCGCACACGTCTCCAGCAGCGGAGGCATCAGCAATGCGATTGACCGGGGCCAAGCGCTGGGCTGCGACAGCATTCAGGTGTTCACCCACAACCCGCGCACCTGGAAGCCCATCAACCACAAGCCCGAAGAGATCGCCGCATTCCGCGAGAAGGCGGCGGCTGCGGGCATCAGGCCGATGGTAAGCCATGGCCTGTACCTCATGAACTTGGGTGCGCTGGACAAAGAAGTGCCCACCGGCCCGCCGGCCAAGGGCGTCACCCGCAACATCTACCGTGCATCGGTGGAGAGCCTCACCCAGCACCTGCAGATAGGTGAGGAGCTAGGTCTGGACGGCGTCGTGCTGCACGTGGGATCGAGCAAGGGCAGCACCACCGATGAGGCTATTGCACGCATTGGCGCCGGAATTGCCGAGGCACTCGACGCCGTGCCTGGCACATGCAGCATCTACCTCGAGAACACCGCCGGTGCGGGCGACACCATCGGGCGCACGTTCGAGCAACTGCGCGCGGTGGCTGACGCCGCCGGCCACCCTGATCGCGTGGGCTTCTGTCTGGATACCCAGCACATGTTCGCCTCGGGCTTCCCAATCCACGAGGAGGGCGGCATCGACACGGTGCTGGCCAGCTTCGACGACATCGTGGGCCTCGATAAGCTCAAGTGTCTGCACCTGAACGACAGCAAGACCGAACTCGGCAGCAACCGCGACCGGCACGAGAATATCGGCGATGGGCTCATCGGCGACGATGGCTTTCGTCGCATCCTCGGCCACCCGGCGCTTCAGGACCTGCCGGTAATCCTCGAGGTGCCGGGCTCAGGCGATGGTCCGGATGAGGCCAACATGGCCCACGTGCGG
The DNA here is from genome assembly GCA_005800465.1 of Actinomycetota bacterium. Taxonomy (GTDB): domain Bacteria; phylum Actinomycetota; class Thermoleophilia; order Miltoncostaeales; family Miltoncostaeaceae; genus SYFI01. The sequence continues at coordinate 2,931 of SYFI01000143.1, forward strand.
CTCCTGCACGCCGAAGGCCTTGCGCTCAGGAAGTAGCGCGAGGCCTCTGCGAGGCACCTACGGGGTGCCGAGCTGCAGGCGGAACGTAAGCTTGCCGGGCGTACCCTGATTGCCCGGGTATTGCACCTTGATCACGTAGCTCTTCGAACTCGTCGAGGTGCTCTTGATGATCATCGAGCCGAGGTCGCCCCCCGAGATGGTGGCCATACCCTGGATAACGGTCTGACCCGAAGGGGGCGTGATGGTGAGGGTCTGCGATCCAACAAATCCCGAGGCATTCTGGGTCTCACCGCTGATCTTCACCTGGCCGCCGCCATTCGACATGTAGAAGTACGACAGTGCCTTGGTCTGCCCGAGCTTGGCTGACGGCACTGCGAACTGCAGCTGGTTGCCGACGTTGCCGCCCACGGGCGACGCCGCTGGCATGGTGCTCGAGATGGCGAGGGCACCGGAGGCGCCGGCCAGCACGGCGATACCGGTGAGCACGGCCGTGCCGGTGCGGAGGGACATGCGATTTATCGGAATCTCCTGAGGAGGTTGGGAACTCCGTGCCTGTCTACCCGATCCCAGCGCGGATTCCTCGCACGTCGGTCAGCAAATGACCAGCTGCGCACCGCTTGGTAGCGTCAAACCCCCCAATCGATCGTGGAGGTCGTCATACCCCGCACGCGCAAGATCATCGGAGCCCTCACCGCAACTGCGGCCATCGGAGCGGTCACGCTTCTTGCGGGATGTGGCTCTTCCTACTCGAGCACCGCATCGGCGGGGTCCACCGCCACAACGGCTGATGCCACGTCGTGCGCCACTCTCACCAAGGGCAAGCTGGTTATCGGCACCGACACCCCCGCGTACCCGCCGTGGTTCCAGGGCGAACCGGCACCCGGATCCAAGTGGAAGGTGAGTGACCCGACCTCGGGCGCTGGCTATGAGTCGGCCGTGGCATATGCCGTTGCCAAGGAGATGGGCTTCAGCAAGGATCAGGTGGAGTGGCAGGTGACGCCGTTCCGCGAGTCGTACGCGCCGGGCGACAAGAAGTTCGACTTCTTCGTCAATCAAGTGTCGTACACGCCCGAGCGCGCCAAGAACGTGGACTTCAGCCCCTCGTACTACACGGTGTCTCAGGCAGTGGTTGCGCTCATGGGCACCCCCCCGGCCACGGCCACCACCGTCGCCGATCTCAAGCCCTACACCCTCGGCGCGCAGGTGGGCACCACCTCGTACGCGGCTGCCATAAACCAGATCCAGCCAAATCAGGCCCCGCGTGTGTACGACAACCAAGACGATGTCGCCGCAGCGCTCAAGGGCAAGCAGGTTGACGCCGTGGTGGTTGACCTGCCTACGGCGTTCTACATAACCGCCGAGCAGGTGCCGAACTCAGTGGTCATCGGCCAGTTGCCGCCGCCCGATGGCACCAAGGAGCGCTTCGGTCTGGTGATGGGCAAGAACAGCCCGGTGACCGCCTGCGTCAATGCGGCCGTCACGGCGCTGGACACCAACGGCACCCTGACAGCCCTCCAGAACAGGTGGGTCGCCAAGAACGCGGACGTGCCGGTTCTGCAGTAGTGACGCAGAGAACCAGGAGAGTCGCTCCCCATTCTCCGGGACCTGAGCGGTGATGGCGGGGCCCACGGGCCACCGCCATCACCGCGGGAGCAGGGCACGCGCACCTTCCTGCAGCGGATGAGCGAGCCCGGCCACCTCTCACCGTCGCGTTGCGCCGACCGGCTATCCTGCCGGTCGCACGCGGGTGTAGCTCAACGGTAGAGCAGGAGCCTTCCAAGCTTCTGATGACGGTTCGATTCCGTTCACCCGCTCTCGGCCTCTTCTGCTTCGACTTCTGACGTAGTCGAGAAACTGCTCTCCCCCGCCTCGGATCAGGGTTCACGAGGCGCTTGAACCTCGGTCAGAGGTCAACGCCCGCGCTTCGGCGGCAAGCGCCAAGGCGCCCAGGGCCAAAACGGCC
>SYFI01000144.1 GCA_005800465.1 Actinomycetota bacterium
CACGTCGAGGTAATCGTCCGTCAGATGCTCCGCAAGGTCCGCATCGAGGAGCCGGGCGACACGAACTTCCTGCCCGGTCAGCTGGTGGATAAGCCGGTGCTCTTCCGCGAGAACCAGCGCGTGAGGTTTGCCGCAGCCGAGAAGCTCGGCAAGGGCAAGGGCAGGGGCAAGGCCAAGGCCAAGAAGATGAGTACGCCCGAGGTCGAGATGCAGCTGGACGCCGCCATGGCGATGTACGTGCCGCTCATCCTCGGAATCACCAAGGCATCGCTTGCCACCGAGTCGTTCCTGTCGGCGGCCTCCGTCCAGGAGACCACGAAGGTGCTCACCGACGCGGCTCTGGAGGGAAAGATTGACCGCCTGCGCGGCCTGAAGGAGAACGTGATCATCGGGAAGCTCATCCCGGCGGCGACCGGCCTCCCCAGGTACCGCCAGCTGGAGATCGAGCCGGTACGCCGTGCCCCGGCGCTGCTCGAGTTCGATCTCGACGAGCCCTTCTCGCTCGGTGGTGAAGAGGTGGACGACCTCGTGGGCCTCGGCTCCACGGACGGCACCTACTCATTTGAGCCGGAGCCCATTCCCGAGCCAGTTCGGGAGAGCGACTCCGAGTAGTCGGTCAGTCGGTCGTACCGCTCCCGACGGGGTCATTCCCGTCGGGAGCGTGCGGCCGCTGCCACGGCCCGGTCATCGCGTGCCGGTCCTCGGGGAAGCGGGCAGCCGCCGCGTTGGTCTTCCGCACCCCGTAGAGGCGCCGGGCCCAATGCGACGTGGGCCGCGCAAGCCTGATCGCTCCGATGATGGCGATCGGCATGATCAGAATGCCGAGCGCTGCGAAGATCCATTTGCCCTTGAGGAGGCAGGCAATCGCAAGGACGAGCGACAGCGAGTGAAATCCGATGATGGTCCACAATCCGGTGCTGTTGGCATTGGAGATGACGTCGGTCCAGAACGGCAGCCCGAGTGCGATAAGGGCAAGAAGCGACCCGGCGACCACGACGGCATCCACTGACCGGCGCCCTTCACGGTCCCAGTAGACGTCGCGGAGCGTGAGCCACAGCGCGAACTCATCGAGGGTGAGCGCAGCCCCGATACCGAAGAGTGTGGGGATGATCCAGGCGAGCGACGTGGGCAGGTCGGGGTTCCAGGAGATTCCCAGCGCGCCGCTGATGAGCAGCAGAAAGATTCCGGGCACCAGGTGATGAATATGGGTGCCACCCACAGACACGTTGCCGAATGGCCCCTTGCCCGCCTTGATGAGGTGGGTGATCGTACGCACGGTGAGAAAGGTCAGGAGGAATGCCAGCAGTGTGATCTGCGCGCTGCCCACCCCGGCCTGCAGGATGCGTTCGTCGAACGCATCCACGACCGGAAAGGTCTCGGCCCAGAGTCTGGCGGTGAGGGGGGTCGGGAGCATCGCCGCCGATCTTAGCCCTGCGGGTCAGGCCGGAAAGCGGATGTGCAGGTGGTCATCGTGGTTGGGCCAACGCACCACGACGCCCGACGGACCCGCGAGGTCGAGTGATGGGCCGATCAGCACCAGCGATGCTCCACGCGCCACAATGTGATCAACGATGCTTTGGGTCAGCGACCGGTCGTAGCTTCCAGGGGTGGCCGGCCCGCGGACACCGTCGCGTCGTGGCAGCCGGATATCCACGTCCAGCCCGTTCTGGTGCGATGAGTGCCCGTCGATGGGTCCGCCATCCCGGAAGGAGAGGTCGCCGATGCCGATGGTCGTGGCATTCGGATGCGCACGCGCCCACCACTCGCCGAGCGCCATGATCTCGCGAACCAGATGCGCCGTCCCCCAGCGAGTCTTCAGTCCGCCACGCTCACGCTGGGTGCGTGGGTTGTATGTGTAGTAGCCGGTACCTGAGACGGGCAGGCGGATACCGTTGGTCAAACTTCCGCCGTTGGGCGATCCACCCGGGTCGCTCTCATGCCAGTCGATCACCTCGCCCGCGCGCTCGCCGGTAATGAACACCGTGGGCGGTACAAGCAGGGGAGCGGGTGCCACCTGCACGTCAACCGGACTCGTGGGGCCACCGGACGGTCCGCCATCCGGCAGTGCGGCGGCCAGCGGTACTGCGACCACCAGCAGGCCGAGAAGGCCGAGCCAGACAGCGCGTCCGCGATGCGCACGCACACCCTCGCGGCGGGAACGACAGGACGTGCAGGAGCACGAGGTGGGGCGCACAGATTTCGGCATCGGGCTACCACGATATGGCCACAACAGACGCTCGCGCGAAATCCCCGTTTCCGCCGCCGTGCGTCGTTATGTGTTCCGGTATTCCTGCTCGTCGGCCCTGCCTGCCCTAGCATCGCCGGGTGCCCCGATTGCTCACCCGTCCGCTCATCTTCGTTCCCGTCGTGCTGCTGCTTGTCATCATTGGCGCGGGCATCTGGTTCTGGGTCAGCGCCGGGTCGAGCACCGGGGTCTCGGGAGCGGCCGCGCTGCGTGACTACGGCGCGCCCGGAAGTACTACGAGTTCGGGTCCGCGGGCGCGAGCATGGACCTATCGGGTGAAGGGATCGGAGACCGTCGGGGTCGGACCGATCCAATTGACCCGCGATCTCCCGCCCGATGCACGGCTCGTTGTGCGGCCATCAGGAAATGGTTACTGGCGCACCCTCGCGCTGAGCGAGGAGCACGGGGAGGGTGTGCGGTTCGAGGTGGGCCCTAAAGGAACGCGCGAGGTGGCGCGCCGAACCACGGTGACGGTTGCCGGCGTGGGGCGCGAGGACAACAGCACGCTGCGCCCGCCGCCGCTGGTGCTCCGGCGCGGGGTGTCGGTGGGCGACGCCTGGCTGCAGCACTATCGCCTTCGCCAGGTCACCGTGGATGCCCGCGTGCGCGTGCCCCGGCGCGATGTCGTGCGCGTGGGGGAGCGTGATGTGCCGGTGCTCGTTATCCGTACGACGGCGGACATTACTGGCATGTTCCCGGGGCAACGCACAGATACTCAGTGGATCGCGCCATCACTCGCGCTCCCGGCACGCTTGACAATCGAGATGGAGATCGGTGGCAGGGCCTCGCTGCAGATGACCGCCGACCTCACGCTGACCTCAACGGAACCGGTGAAGTGATGGGGCCAGTGGGCGGTGATCGGGCACCGATGCCCATCGCGCTGCTGGTGCTGGTGGCGGGCATCCTGGCATTCACCTCCGACCAGCCGCTCGTGCTGGCTGCGTTGGCTGCAGGGGCCGTGGTGTTTCTGCTCGCCGCACCCGGGCATCCGGGTCATCTCGTGCTGATCGGCGCGTTGGTGTCGGCGGCCGGCGTGCTCATCCTCACACCGCTGGTCAGCGGGCAGGGTGACCTGGTGCTGTTCACCATCCCCATGCCCCCTCTGCTCAATGGCGAGATCACCGCCGAGGAACTGGGCGCCGGGGCCGCCGCCGCCGCGCGCGTGTTGGCGACTGTTGCGCTGGCCGCAGCGCTCTTCGCGTGGGCCGACCCCGACCGCATGCTCGCTGGTGTGGGGCGGGCTGCGCCGCGGTCCGCGTTGGTATCCGCCATTGCCGCGCGCCTGGTGCCAACGCTGCGCCGCGATGCACGCGCTATCTCCGAGACCGCCCGCCTCCGGGGCATTGTGCTCACCACCGGCCCACGCATGGCACGGGCTCGTCGTGCCGCCCCGCTGGCCCTCCCGTTGGTGGGGTCGGCGCTCGAGCGCGGACTCGATGTGGCCGAGGCCATGGCTGCGCGAGGATACGGTGAGGGGCGGCGCACGCGTCTGCCGGAGCGTCGGATGGATATCGGAGAGCGAACGACGCTGGCGCTGACAGGCATCCTGGCCGTCGTCGTGGGGTGGACGATCGCCATCGGCGCAACGGATTTCTCGTTCTTCCCGACGATGGGACCCATCCTGACTCCGGCCTCGATTGCGCTGGGGGCGTTTGCGCTCGCCGCGTTGGTGCTGGCGGCACTGGCACTGGGGCACCCGAGGGGTGTTGGCCGCCAATCGGCGCCGTGATACGGTCCCGCACCCGTCCGACCGAACGTGCATTGAAGGATTTCCGGTGATCGATCCCGGTAACTAAAACATGCACGGGATACGGCTGGGCGATTGAATACGTCACGCTCATTCATCCGGAAGAGGCTCGTGCCTACGATTAACCAGATGGTCCGCAAGGGCCGTAAGCCCAAGGCGACCAAGACCTCGACGCCCGCTCTCCGCGGCGCGCCGCAGAAGCGCGGGGTCTGCACCAGGGTCTATACGACCACCCCGAAAACGCCGAACTCGGCGCCGCGCAAGGTGGCCCGTGTTCGTCTCACCACCGGGATGGAAGTCACGCGCTATATCCCCGGAGAGGGTCACAATCTGCAGGAGCACTCCGTTGTGCTCGTGCG
>SYFI01000145.1 GCA_005800465.1 Actinomycetota bacterium
CCGCTCCCGCCTTCGTCGGGTTCGACAACGGACCTGAAGTTCATCGCACATGCCGTGGCCCACTGGTGCCGCTTCAACACGGCCGGAGCCCTCTTTATCGACCCGGGCTCGCCGCACCTGAACGCATGGGTGGCGTCGTTCAACGCTCGCCTGCGCGACGAGCACCTCAACCGACAACTCTTCGACAACCTCCTCGAGGCGAAGATGCTCACCGAGGACTGGCGGATCGACTACAACACGAATAGAACCTACAGCGGGCTGGGGCCCAATACCCCAGCCCAGTTAGGTGCAGACTGGTTCACCGGGGGCCAGCAACTACTCGCATAGCGAGCGGCTCATCAATTGGGACCCTCTCCCCTCTATGAAACCCGGGTGGTTCAACTCGTCGCATTACACGGGGCGGGGGACGAGCCACCCGACCAACTGGTGGCCGAATACGACCTGAATACGCCAGAGCATCCGCATTCCTCTACGGGGGCACGACATGAGTCCGACCCAGCACTTCCTTCTCATCCATCACCGGGGTGGCAACTCCACCGAGGTGCGCCCGTTTGGCGAGGATGAGCAGGCCGCCCTGGACGCATACGAAGCAGCAGAACTGGCGCACATGGACGACGAGGACTACAAGGTGCTGCTCGTGGGCGCGGAGTCGGAGGAAGCCATGCGCGTCACACACGCGAGCTACTTCTGCCTCGGCACCGATCGTCTGGACGTCATCGAACTAAGTCTCGGGGTCTAGGGCAATGAGCAACGAACGTGCGGCGATGACGGAATTCGACATCACCGCGGCAGTGACCATCGGCGGTCGCGTTGACGATGACGCCCTTGCCGACATGGCATGCGATGCCCTCACTGCGGTGAGGGCCATGGCCCCGGCCATCGCCGGGCCGGTGTTCTCGGTGAGCCTTGTCGACGCGGTTATCCGCTGCAGCGCCTCGACGGACTGCGTCTCGGCTGCCATCGCCACGGCGCGCGCATCGGAACTCGCATCCGTTTTGGAGGCGACGCGCCTCGGCGCACGCATCACCCGTGTGGAGGCAGAAGTGGCGCCCGCCGAGGTGGCCGCCGCCGCGTAACGGCGACCGATCCGTGCGCTAGCGACCCGCGTAGTTCTTCGCGTGCCAGTCGGCGTACTCGCCGCTCTTGATGGGCTCCCACCAGTCGCGGCGCTCGCGGTACCACTCCACGGTTGACGCCAGGCCGTCGTCAAAGTCCACCTTCGGTGCCCAGCCCATGCCGCGCAGCTTGGTGGTGTCGAGGGCGTAGCGGCGGTCGTGGCCCGGGCGGTCCTCCACGTAGGTGATGAGGTCGTCTGACGCACCAGTGTGGGCGAGGATTCGCTCGGTGATCTCAAGGTTGGGCCACTCGTTGCCGCCGCCCACGTTGTACACCTGCCCGGCCTCGCCGTGCTCCATGGCGTGCCAGATGCCCTCGGCGTGGTCGCGCACGTGGATCCAGTCGCGGATCTGCTGGCCATCGCCGTACACCGGCAGGGGCAGGCCGTCGAGGGCGTTGGTGATGAACAGGGGTACGAGCTTCTCGGGGTACTGGCGGGGGCCGTAGGTGTTGCTGCCCCGGGTGATGACGATGTCCTGGCCAAATGTGTGGTGAATGGCGAGCGCCTGCAGGTCGCCGCCGGCCTTGCTGGCCGAGTACGGCGAGGACGGCTGAATTGGGTCGGTCTCCTTGAAGGCCCCTGCGGGAATGGAGCCGTACACCTCGTCGGTGCTCACCTGCACAAAGCGGCGCACGCCGGCCTCGCGCGCCGCCATGATGAGCGTTGCGGTGCCCACCACGTCGGTCTCGATGAACTCGGTGGGGTTGTGCAGCGAGCGGTCCACGTGGCTCTCGGCGGCCAGATTGATGACCACCTCCACCCCTTGCACCGACTGCGTTGCGATCTGCGGGTCAGCGATGTCGCCGTTGATAAACGAGTACCGGGGGTCGTCTGCCACGTCGGCCACGTTGGCAGGGTTACCCGCGTACGTGAGCTTGTCGAGGTTGACCACCTCGTGGCCCTGCTCGATCGCAACGCGCACGACCTCTGAGCCGATAAACCCGCAACCGCCGGTGATGAGGACCTTCACGACCGCCCCCCGATGTAGTCAGCCAGTGCATCCTCCCACGCCCGCAGGCGCGGAGCGCCCTCGCGGGTGACCTCAAGCACGCTTACCGCGGGTCGCGGGGCCGGACGATTGAATGCCTCGGTGGTGGTGTCGTTTACCGCGCAGCCAGCGTTGGCAATACGGAAGATCTCGCGCGCGAAGTCGGCCCATGTGGTGCTGCCGTCGCCTGCCGCGTGGTACACGCCGGGCGGGAGTGAGGCGATTTCCACGAGCGCCGGACACAGGTCCTTGGTCCACGTGGGGCAGCCGGTCTGGTCGGCCACCACGTCCACCGCGTCGCGATCAATGGCGAGCATGAGCATGGTGTCCACAAAGTTCTTGCCATGGGCGCCATACAGCCACGCGCTGCGGGCGATGCGCGTGCCCTCCGGGTACTCCATCTCGGCCAACCGCTCGCCCGCGAGCTTGGTTCGGCCGTAGGCCTGAAGCGGATCGGTGGCCGCATCCTCGTCGTAGGGGCCGCCGGTGCCGGGGAACACGTAGTCGGTGCTCACCGCCACAAGCGCAGAGCCTGCCTCGCGGCACGCGATGGCCACGTTGCGCGTGCCCTCGCCGTTCACCATGAGCGCCCGCTCCTCATGCTCCTCGGCGCCGTCCACATCGGTCCAGGCAGCAAGGTGGAACACCACGTCGGGCGCGGCCTCGCTCACGGCACGAATCGTCGCCCGGCGGTCGGTGATGTCGATGTCGGGCAGGTCGAGACCCGTGGCGTCGATTGCCACATCGGCCAGGTGGGCCATGAGGTCGGTGCCGAGCATGCCCCGGTGTCCGATGACCAGCGCCTTCACGGGTGCTCGATCAGGTGAGGCCGATAACCGACGAGTCACCCAGCACAAACCGGTAGGCCCGGGGCTTGGCGTCGGTACGGCAAATGGTTACGTCGCGGCCGATGAGGCTGCTCTCCACCCGTGCGTCCAGATCCTCAATGTGCACGCGCTCCAGCAAGATCGAATGCTCGATCTCGGCCCGGCGCACCACACAGCCGATGGAGATTGACGAATACGGGCCCACGTACGAATCCTCGATGATGGCGTCCTGGCCGATCACCGCGGGGCCGCGCACGTGCGAGTTGACCAAACGTGCACCCTTTTGGATGACCACCCGGCCCTCGATGTTGCTATTTACCAGCTCACCCTCCATTGAGGGTTCGATGACGTCGAGGATGAGGCGGTTGGCCTCCAGCATGTCCTCCACCTTGCCGGTGTCCTTCCACCAGCCGGTCACCACGTGGGGCTCAACGCGCTCGCCCTGATCGATGAGGTACTGAATGGCGTCTGTGATCTCAAGCTCGCCGCGGGGCGAGGGCTCAATCGCCTTGGCCGCATCGAGAATTGCCGAGGTGAACATGTACACGCCCACTAGCGCGAGATCGCTCTTTGGCTCTGCGGGCTTCTCCTCCAGGCTCACCACTCGGTCACCGTCGAGCACCGCCACCCCGTAACTCTCGGGGTCGGGCACCTGCTGCAGCAGGATCAAGGCGTCGGGATCGGACTCGCGGAACCGGTCAACAAGCGGGGTGATGCCATCGCGCAGAAGGTTGTCGCCTAGGTACATGACGAAGTCGTCGTCACCCAGAAACTCCTCTGCGGTGAGCACCGCGTGTGCCAGCCCCAGCGGCGCCGACTGCGGAATAAAGGTGACCTCGATGCCAAGCGCCGAGCCATCGCCCACGGCTGCGCGGATCTCATCGCCCGTGTCGCCGATGATGATGCCCACCTCGCGGATGTCGGCATCGCGCAGCGCCTCGAGCCCATAGAAGAGCACGGGCTTGTTGGCCACGGGCACCAATTGCTTGGCCGAGGTGTGGGTGATGGGGCGAAGTCGCGTCCCGGCTCCGCCGGACAGCACCAGACCCTTGAGGTTTCCTGCCACGGCGGGGAAGGTACCAGCGTGGGCGGCTCAGCCGCGAACGGGCGACCATTCCGCAACGAGCATGGCCGAAGCCGCCGTCAGATCGTCAGCCGTGGCGGCCAGTGCATGGGACAGGGAGCCCGCAGTGCGCCCAATCGTGATGGAGGAGAGAAACCCCATTTCACGGGCGACCTCCGGGGACACATCCACCTGGCCGAAGAGGCCCACACACGGCACGCTGGCCGCGACGCAAGCGGCGGCGACGGCTGCCGGTGCCTTGCCCCAACGCGTCTGTGCATCAAGCCGCCCCTCGCCGGTGATGCACAGGTCTGCGCCCTGAAGCGCCACAGCCAGGCCAATCGCATGGGTCACCAGCAAGCCGCCATCAATCAGGTGGGCGCCGAGCATGGCGGCCATACCACCGGCCGCACCACCGGCAGCACCCGCGCGGGGCATATGGGCAATGCCAGGCAGGCCCTCTGCCGCAAGCACCGCGGCCAGATTGACCAGCCCGGCGTCCAGGCGCAACACCGCCTCGGGTGATGCACCCTTTTGAGGCCCAAACACGTGGGCCGACCCCTCCGCACCCACCAGCGGGCTGGCCACATCACAGGCGATCTCAATCGACACATGTGCCAGGCGGGCATCGAGGCCGGACAGGTCGACTGATGCCACCCGGGCGAGGTCGGCACCAGTGCCGGCCAGATCCGTGCCGTGCGCATCGAGCATGCGGGCACCGAGTGCAATGGCGATACCCATGCCGCCATCGGTGGTTGCGGTGCCACCTACGCCCACGACGATGCGTGTGGCCCCCTCGTCGAGTGCCGCGCGGATGAGATCGCCGGTGCCGAGGGTGCTGGTGGCCTCGGGGTCGCGTTCGGTATCGGCAAGCCGCTCGTACCCCGATGCCTGCGCGAGCTCCACCACGGCCGTGCCATCAGGCAGAAGGCCGAACGCGGCAGTGATGGGCCGGCCGAGTGGATCCCGAGCGGAGGCCTGCACCACCCTGCCGCCAGCCGCGGCCACCAGGGCGTTCATGGTGCCCTCGCCACCATCGGCCACCGGCACCTCAATGGCCTCGTGCCCCGCCTGGCGCACCCCACTGGCGATGGCCGTTGCCGCATCCGCCGGGCCAAGCGCCGACTTGAACGGCGCGGGTGCCACGACCACCCGCAGGGTCATGCTGCTGGCGGAGCGGGTGGCCAGTTGAGCTTCAGGAACCCGCGCAGGCGCTCCTGAAACTCATGGTCGTCGGCCGACTCGCGCACTGCGCGGTCGAGCTCGGCGGCGTCATCACCCACCACAATGCGAATGGGTGCGTGCGGGTCGTTGACGGCGTTCCAGATGACCTCAGCGCACGACTCCGCGGTGCTTACGTCGTCGCGCTCGCGCCAGGCACCAAACCCTGCGCGCAGATCGCCGAACAGCGGGGCGTATGGGGAGTCGGGGTCAGTCACGTTTCCCGTGAGCACCGTGGCCTTTGGAAAGTCGGTGGCGATCATCCCCGGCTCGATCATGATTACCCGCACCCCGAAGTGGCCCACCTCCATCGAGAGGGCCTCCGACAGTGCGTTCAGGGCGTACTTCGACGCGTGGTAAAAGCCCACAAGCGGGTTGGTGAGACGCGCGCCGATAGACGACACGGTGACCACCGTTCCCCGACCGGCCTCGCGCATCGCGGGCACCACGGCCTGCACCATCGCAGCCGCGCCCCACAGGTTGGTCTCAAACATTTCGCGGGCCGCGGCCAGGTCGCCATTCTCCTGCGCACCCATCATCGCGTAGCCGGCGTTGTTCACCAGAAGATCAATTGGCCCGTCGGAGAAGTCGTGGGCCAATGCCACCGCATCGGCAATGTGCGCGGGGTTGGTCACATCAAGTTGCACCAACTGGATGCCCGGCTGCTTGCCGTACTCCCCATGGGCACGATCGAGATCGCGCACCCCGGTGACCACCACATATCCACCCCGCGCCAGGCGCTCGGCCGTTGCACGGCCCACACCGCGTCCGGCCCCTGTGACGATTGCGACTCCACGTGTCATGTGATGAGCCTACCGGGGGTCGCGTGGAAGGCGAATGGTGAAACAGGCGCCATGGCCGGGCTGCGACGTGACGTCGATGTCGCCGCCATGCGCCTGCACGATGCCGCGGGCGATCGCAAGGCCAAGCCCGGCCCCAGTGCGTTCGCCCGCCTCGCGTGCGGGGTCGGCACGGTAGAAGCGGTCAAACACGCTGCCGAGCGCCTCGGGTCGGATCCCCTCGCCGTCATCAGTCACCTGCAGCACGGCATCGGCGCCAGTCACGTGCGCACGCACGGTGATGGTGCCCCCGGCCGGGGTGTGGCGGGCGGCATTGTCGAGCAGGATCAAGAGCGCCTGCTCAAGCCGTGCCGGGTCGCCCTCCATGGGCACCGGGCCCGGGACATCCACCTGCAGCCGCACGCCCTCGCGCTCGGCCAGCAGCTGGCGCGGGCGGGCGGCCTCGCGCGCCAGCACGCCCAGGTCGAGCGGCTCCATCTCCATCGGCAGCCCACCCGAATCGAGCCGGGCCAGTTGCAGTTGCTCGTCCACCAGCCGCTGCAGACGCGCGGCCTCGGCATCCATGAGGCTGAGGAACTCCCGCCGCGCATCCGGGTGCATGGCGTCATCC
>SYFI01000146.1 GCA_005800465.1 Actinomycetota bacterium
AGCGCATTGCGCACCAGCGCCCTGATGGGGATGGCCCCCCGTCCCTCCACCCCGGCCGGACGCGATTCCAGCCTCACCACATGCGCAAGGGGCAGGCGCAGCTCGGCGGCATCCTCGATGGTGATAACCCGCTCGCTGGCAGGAATGGCAGCAGAGATCGCAGCGAGCGTTGTGGTCTTTCCACTGCCCGTGCCGCCGGTGACCAAGATGTTGCGCCGTGCCGCCACTGCCAGATGAAGCGCGTCCAGCATCGCGGGCGACATCGCCCCCAGCGCCACCAGATCCTCACCCGACAGAGGGTCTATGGGGAATCGACGAATCGTGAGCACGGGGCCATCGAGGCTGAGCGGGGGCATCACGGCATTCACCCGCGAGCCATCTGGCAGTCGGGCATCCACCATGGGGCTGGCCTCATCAAGGCGGCGACCCAGTGGCGCAATGATGCGGTCGATCACATGCAGCAGATGCTCAACATCCTGAAAGTGATTTGGCACCGGCTCAATACGCCCCGACCGCTCAACCCACACACGAGATGGCCCATTCACCATCACCTCTGTCACCGATGCATCACGTAGCAGGGGCTCCAGCGGACCAAGGCCGAGGGTCGCGTCAACAACCGACGTGACGATCTCGCGTCGTGCCTCGGACGAGAGAATGTGATGGCCCGCATCCAGGGCATCCTCGGCAAGCGCGGCCACCACTTCCCGCGTGGCGTCCCCGGGCGACACGGCCCCGCCGCGCACGATCTGCGCGCGGATGCCTTCCACCAGCGGAACCGGGTCTGCTTCACGCTGGTCAGACACCAGTGGCCTCCAGAAGATCGCGGAGCGCAGCCGCCATTCCACCCCTCCCCTTCGGTGGCCGACATGCGCGCACGTCGTCTGCACCGCGGGCATCTGCCGCAAGACCGATCACCACCCCCGCAGGCGCGAGCGTGCGAAACGCCCGCGGTGATACATCGGGCCGCCCGGGCAACGCCGAGGCAACCACCGCCGCCCGCATGCCCGGGTGCCCCTGAATTACGGCCCCGCATGCGTTCGCGCCCATCACCGATCGGGATGTCACCACCACAAGGGCTGCGGCGCGCGCGATCAAGGCCCGCTGCATGTCGGCATCACCGCGGCCAACGTCGGCGACCCATGGGGTTGCCGATACGAGTGCGGCCGCGAGGCGCCCGGTCTGCTGTTCGTTCCACGCAGCCATGGCAGCGGCTGTCGGAGGCCCGGAGACCAGCCGCAGGGCATCGGTGTGCACGTGAACGATGTGCGCAACGTGCGCGGTGTCCAGTTCGTCGCGCACTGACCACAGATCACCCATCGTTCGTGCCACGGGAATGCCCCACAGCACGTGCGGACCGCCTCCGTGGCCGTCGATCCCGATCACTGTGGGCGCATGCCCGAGAGCGACCAGTGCCAGTGCCACGCCACCCGCCACTGTGGTTGCCCCGCATCCGCCTACCGCCCCGACCACGGCAATGCCGCCCCCGGTCATCAGCCCTCACCCGCAGGCCGGGCAATTACACGCACCTCGCGGGCGAAGTCGAGCGCACGCGCCACCTCAAGCGCATCGGCGGTACGCAGGCGCAACACCAGGCCGCCGGCGGCATCTGCCACATCTGCGCCTGGCGGTGGGGTCACCGCCAGCACCTCGGCGTTCGACACGATCACCCGGGTGCGCCCCGCCATCCCCTCGCCATCCGATGCGATTACGTCCACCCGCGATCCTTCCGGGGGCGCGGCCACTGGCCCTCCCGCTGCCCGCAGCGGCACCGGGACGGCGCGCTCGCCCGGCAGTAACGGGGCGGGGCCCACGCCGGGCGCGCCGCCGATGACCGCATCGGTGACGGGCTCGCCGGGTGCCAGCGGGGCCACCGTGCGCCGCCCAATAACCCCTGACGCGTTCGCCTGAAGCCCGGAAAGGCGCAAGTCGTCGGGCACGGAAGCCATGGCCAGCGAACGTGCGGCAAACTCCTCGTCCAGCAGCGTGCCCGCCGGGATTACCGTGCGGGCCACCACCACGTACGCCGACCCACCCGAGGCAGATCCGGTGCGGCTCATCAGCACCATCGCACCCACAGCCAGCAGCGCGGCCAGCGCAAACCACAGCACGGGGCGACGTCCCGGCATGCGGATCCTCATGCTGTCACCCCACTGTGACCGCACCGGGCGCATGGCCCGCCCGGCGCCCCACCGCCCAGCTCGCAGCGCTCACACGGCACCCATGCCCGATCGCACCAGCGCGAGAGGGCATCAGCGCCGACGGCGGGCATTGCCAAGGCCTCAACCCCCCACGGCATTCGGGGCAGTCGACATGCCGGCAGGGCCGCGAGCCCGACAGCCACCTGCGCACGGCGCATCAACTGCGCGCCCCGCGACTGCGCGCTCCACGTGACGATGAGGGCTGTGGCCCATCCGGCCTCCACGAGCCCAGATGGAAGCCACACCACGTCGCACCCCAGCAGCACACCAAGCGCGGCGAGCGGGGCCGCCGCCCCATCGGCCCAGGGCGGGCGAGCCAGCACAAGCGCGCCCGGAGCAGCCGACGCCACGGCATCCACAGCGGCGTCGAGGCCAGCCGCCCGCGAACCGCGGCGGCGCTCCGGGGTTGCGACCACCAGCACCAGATCGCACCCACTGATCCCCGCCGCGCCCGCCACCGCCGAATCCACGACGACGCGGGCCGTCTCAGGCATCGTCCCCGAGCAGGCGATAGCCCAGGCCCCACACGTTGACGATGAACCGCTCGCCACCCGAGGCGTCGGCCAGTTTGCGACGCAGGCGCGACGCATGGCTGTCGACCGTGCGGGTACGACCGGGTGAGACGTAGCCCCACACGTCGCGCAGCAGCTCGTGCTTGCTCACCACCCGCCTCGGGTCGCGGGCCAGAGCCGTCAGCAGGCCCATCTCCTTGGCCGAGAGACTCAGCGGATCGCCGTTTACCGTAACTCGCCTGGCACGCCGGTCGATGGTGAGCACGCCCACCCGCAGCGTGCCGGCGGTCCACTCCCCATCGGCACGTCGGATGAGCGCCCGCAGGCGCGCCAGTAGTTCGACATACGCGAACGGGGTCCCCACGACCTCATCCGCACCCCGCTCGAGTGCTCGTACCACCCGGTGGGGCTCGCGCGATCCCGATACCCCAAGCACCGGCATGGCCGAATCCCAGGGCTCCTCGGGGCCGCCGTCGCGGATCATGCCCACGGCATCCAGCCCGCCCGCACCCGGCATGTCCAGATCGACGATCACCGCACTGGGGCATGAGTTGCGAAGCGCGCCCCGTACCTCTTCGGGGTCGGCCGCCAGCAGCACTGTGAAGCGATCGGCCTGCAGGTCGGCGGCCAGACTGCCGGATGCGGGGCGGGGCCCCACCAGCAGCACCGATCGGTCGCTGATCTCGGTGGTCATTGCATCTCCTTCCGGTCAGTTCCCCAGGGCCTCATGCCATGGGTGACCGGTAAACGCGTGGGGTGGGCACATGCTCCCCCCTCTCCCGCACGCAATGTCCCTGCGAGCGGGAAAACGTCGCATCCGGGCAGCCAAACCGTGTCGCCGGGGCGCAACGCGGCCAGCACTCCAGTGCGCGCCTCCAGCACCGCCCGGGCACCCCTCGCCGATGCGCCACGCCGAAGGAGGGGATCGACCACCCGCAGCACCGTGCCGTCGGCATCCACAAATGCCGCACCGATGCATGCCCGCAGACCCACGCCGTGAACCGCCCGGCAGGGCGCCAACACCAGAGCCTCATCACCCGCCGGGTCCGGCGTGCCGAGCATCCCCACCAGCCGCGACAGCGCCCCCTCCGCCACGTAGGTGCGCTCGGCGATCACCATTCCATCGCCCCTGCGAAGCACGCCCACGGGGCGGGCGATCAGGTCAATGCGGAGCGGATGGGCCATGCCACAAGGCTGGCTCCATCGTCGTAATGCGTGGCGCGCGGGACGTGGCGATTTGCGCACCCACCCGTGACGCATGACGCATCCATCAGTCGTGCGGGCGGATACTCCCCTGCAGCGCAGCCATTGCCCGGGCGAACATGATCCCCATGGCGTCAGCGGCGTCGTCCACGGTGTCGACCGGCTTCATGGTGCTGAGGCCAGCGGCGGCCATCTGCACGGCCAACGTGATGATCTGGAAGCGCTCAACCGGGGCGATCTGTCCGCCGCCCTCGGCCTGCACCTCTTCCATCGCCTCACGCTGAGCGCGCATCATCTCTTTGAGGCGCTCCTTGAACTCCTCGGATGCATCCTCGCCAAACGCGAAACCGAATGGGTTCTCGGGTGGCATGTCGTCACTCACAGGCGGATCTCCCGAAGCGGTGTGCGGCTGAACATGTGGACGGTATCGACAAAGCGCACCGTGCACTCACGCAGGTCCATGAGGATGGAGTGCGTGCGGGCGCCGTCGCTGAAGTAGCGCACGCCCTTCAGCAGATAGCCCTCGGTGACGCCCGTGGCAAGAACGTACAGCGGGTCGGGAGCCAGGTCGCGGGCGGTGAGCACCCGGCTGGTGTCCTCGAGGCCGAACGGCTTGAGGCGCTCCAGTTGGGCATCGTCCTTGGGCCACATGCGTCCCTGGATCTCGCCGCCCAGACACTCGAGCGCGGCGGCGGTGATGACGCCCTCGGTGGACCCGCCGATACCTAGGTACAGATGGTCGCCGGTGCCACGCACGGCGGCCGACATGCTGGCGGTGATGTCACCGTCGGGGATGAGCTTGATACGGGCCCCAAGGCCGCGGATCTCCTCAATCAATTCCTCGTGACGGGGGCGATCGAGCACGATCACCGACAGGTCGCGCACGCGGCGGTCGTAGCAGCGGGCCACCACGTCGAGCGTGTCAGCGATGGGTGCGGCGATATCCACGCGGCCCTTCGCGCCTGCACCCACGCAGAGCTTCTGCATGTACATGTCGGGAGCGGCCATGACGCCGCCCGGGGCGCCGATGACGCACACGGCGATGGCGCCGGCGTCGCCCCGGGACACAAGGTCGGTGCCCTCAAGCGGGTCAACGGCGATCTCGCACGGCATGCCGCCCGTGCCAAGCACCTCGCCCACGTACAGCTCGGGGGCCTCATCCTTCTCGCCCTCACCGATGATGACCGTGCCCGTAATGGGCATGGCGCTGAACTCCTTGCGCATTGCGTCAACGGCGGCGCCGTCAGCGGCGTGGGGGTTGCCCTGGCCCACCCAGCGGGCCGACGCCAGCGCAGCCTGCTCCACAACCCTGAGGAAGTCCGTGGCCGGAACGATGCGGTGCCCCTCGAGCGACCCGGGCACCTGCGCGGGCACGTCATTCGTACTCATGCACCCTGCTTGGCGAGCCGACCGGCGTGATCCTTATTGAACTGTTCGATGCCACTCCCCGTGAGCGGGTGCTTCAGCATCTGATGGAAGACCTTGGGAGGGATGGTGGCGATGTCCGCACCGATCTGCGCTGCCTCCATCACGTGGAGCGGGCTGCGGATGGAAGCGGCCAGCACCTCGGTCTCGTACAACGAGTTGGCGAAGCACTCCACGATCTCCCCGAGGTGGCCGAGGCCGTCCTCGGAGATGTCGTCGTAGCGCCCGAGAAATGGCGACACGAAGGCCGCACCGGCCGATGCGGCGAGCATCGCCTGGCTGGCCGTGAAGCACAGCGTCATGTTGACCCGGATGCCGTCCTTGGCCAGCGCCGAGGTGGCGGAGAGGCCTTCGGCACAGGTGGGCAGCTTCACCACGATGTTCGGGTGGATGGCGGCGAGCCGCTTGCCCTCCGAGATCATGGTGGGCACATCGTTGGCCACGACCTCGGCTGAGATGGGCCCGTCCACCAGATCGCAGATGCGGCGGTAGATGGAATCCTCATCGCCCTCAACCTGCGAGAGCAGCGTCGGGTTGGTGGTCACGCCGGCGAGAACACCCCAGGAGGCGATCTCCTCGATGTCCTGCAGGCTGGCGGTGTCGATGAAAAGCTTCACTCAGTGCCCTCCGAGGCTTGCCGATGGCTGACTTCGAGGCTACCAGCCGACGTCGGGGCCAATTCGTCCCCAATTTAGGTGACTCAGCGCCTGAGCACCCCAACGCCCCAGCCGATCGCGCCGATGAGGAGAAGTCCTCCTCCGACCCAGAGGGCGATGGCGAGCCCCAGACCATCACTACTGGTCACCACGCCGTCACCCGTGTACCCGCGCGGATATGCATAGGTGAATCCCACAGCCCACACGGCTGGCACACCGCGCAACTGCGTCACCCCCCCGGCAGCAGTGACGGGAGTGGGCCTGCCGCTGGCAATAGAGCCGGCCCATGGAACGTTGCGGGCCACGACACGCCCACCCATCTGCACATCGCCCGTCCACATCTCGCTGCAGCCCATCGGCCCGTAGCGCTGGTTGCTGGAACATGCGCGAGACGTACGTCCGATGAAGACCGCGGGCTTGCCACCGGCCGCAATGGGATCGCTCGACTGGTTCGCCGTGCGGAGTGCGGCCCAGCCACCAGCGAGCAGCACCACGGCCGCGATCAGCAGGCCCAGCGGGGCCAGCAGCGCGCGCACCTTCATGCTGCCACCTCCTCGGGAACGACCGCGAGGCGGTGCGTGCGTGCGACGCGGGCCACGAGGAGGACGCCGGAAATGACGAGGAGAGACAAGCCACCCACACCGTAAGCGTACGCGGGATCGACGCATGACTAGGGTGGCGGGCGTGCTTGCCCGCCTCCGCATTCCCATGCTCGTATTCGTCGCCGGCGGCGCGACGCTGGCGGCCGAGCTGACCGGCGCACGCCTGCTGGCACCGTGGTTTGGCGCGAGCAACCTCGTGTGGGCCAACGTTATCGGGCTCACCCTCTTGTATCTGTCCCTGGGCTATTGGCTGGGCGGCAAGCTGGCCGACCGGTATCCCACCGAACGGGCGCTCGGCATCACGGTCGTCATCGCCGCGGCGTCGCTGGCCATCCTTCCCATCGCCCTCACGCCGATCTTCAGCGCTGCGCAATCGGCGTTTGCCGACCTCTCGGCGGGAGCGTTTGTGGCGTCGTTCGTGGGCACCATGCTCATGTTTCTGGTGCCCATCACGCTGCTCGGCATGGTTGCCCCGTGGGCAATTCGCCTGTCGGTAACCACAGTGGAGACCGCGGGTTCGGTGTCGGGTCGTCTGTATGCGATCTCCACGGTGGGGAGCATTCTCGGCACGTTCCTGCCAGTGCTCGTGATCATCCCCGCCATTGGTACCCGGCTCACGCTCATCCTCATCGCCGGAGTGCTGGCGCTGGCGGCCGTACCGCTCATCGGCATACGGGCCGTGGTTGCCCCCATCGTCATCCTCGCATTGCTCGCCATACCTGCTGGGTCAATCAAGGACGCTCCGGGCGAGACGGTGCTGTTTGAGGGCGAGTCGCCGTACCAGTTCGTGCAGGTGTCAGAGACGCCACGCGGCGAGCGGATACTCCGGCTCAATGAGGGCTGGGCCCTGCACTCAGTGCTGCCCGCCAGCCGCTCGGCCCTGACCGGTGGCTACTGGGATGCCTTCACGACGCTTCCCGTTATTACTGGCAGCCCCGATGGACGGGTCGCGGTTCTGGGCAATGCCGGCGGCAGCATTGCCCGGGCATACCGCATGATCTGGCCGAAGGTGCCAATAGACGGCATCGAGATCGATCCGCTGGTGAGCGAGGTGGGGTCGAAGTACCTCGACATGGATGGCCCCAACCTCACCGTTCACGAGGCCGACGCACGCTTCTGGCTCTCGGGCGACCGCGGGCCATTTGCAGCCATCGTGGTGGATGCCTACCGCCAGCCGTACATCCCCTTTCATCTGGCCACCGTGGAGTTCTTCAAACAGGCCCGCGACCGGCTCACCCCCACCGGCGTGGTGGCCATCAACGTGGGCGCGCCGCCGGGTGACGATGAGGTGGTGCGGTCCATCGGCGCCACCATGCGCACCGTGTTTCCCGCGGTGAGCGAGGCACGGTACAAAGAGTTCAACAGCGTGCTCATCGGCTTTCGCGACCCGGCCACCGCCGTGCGCGCAAAGACCGCACTCGCGGCCGCCTCTGGTGCAGGGTCGCCCGCCGCGCACAAGCTGGGTGACCTACTGCACTTTGTGTCACCGGGCGGCGGACAGGTGCTCACCGACGACAACGCCCCGGTGGAGCAGATGACCGATGGGGCAATCCTCGACTACCTCAACCAGGGCACCCCGGGGTTGTAGCGACGTAACCCCAGTGAACCGCCGGAGCCCCAAATCGGTTATTCGGGCTTACGGTTCGGTTCATGGCCATATCGCGCATCGCGAGCATCACCGTCCCGGTCACCAATCATGACCGGGCTGTGAGTCTGTACCGGGACGTACTCGGGTTCTCGGTCATCAGCGACCGCACCACCAGTGAGCGCGGACGCGAACTGCACATGACGGCTCCCGGTGGTGGTGCGGCCATCATCCTGGTGTCCGCGTCAGATCATCACCGGGCCGGCTCCACCCACGGCGGGGCGCTTCAGGTGAGCGACATGCTGGATGCCGTTGAGCGTCTGGCGTACGCCGGCATCAACGTCACCATCACCGTGCGCCACCTCAATACCGAAGCCGGTGTGTGGGCAGAGTTTCTTGATTACGATGACAACGCCTGGATGCTCTGGCAGCCCGCCGAGCATCCCTTCGCCCTCATCGCCGCGTAGCCACACCCCGTCGGGCCGGACACACTCCCCGGGGGCGGGTCAGCCGGGTGTGCGGGAAAGCCGGGTTCCCTCGAGGCCCTCCCAGCGGGCACGGATCCCCGTAGGGGCCACGCGCTCAACACGCACCTCAGCAACCACACCGGGACCGGCCAGAGCCTCGCGCGCGGCGGCGGCCACATCGCTCGCCTTCAGCGCCTCAACCCAAAGCAACATGCTGGGGCCTGAACCCGACACGGTCACGCCCAGAAGCCCAGTGGTCGTCAATGCCTTTAAGGCGCCGAGCCCCGGGCACAATGGGCCCCGAAATGGCTCATGAAGGCGGTCCTGCATGAGGAACTCCGAGATCTCGTCGAGGTAGCCGCGCTCGAGAGTGAGCAGCAGCCCGGCGGTGGCAGAAATGCCGTTGGCGACATCGGCAATAGGCACCTGTTGGGGCATTGCACCGCGGGCCTCGTCCGTGAACACCTTCACCTCGGGAATGACCACCACTAGCGCGAGGCCGTCGGGCGGCTGTATGCGCAGCGCACGCGGGCCCGGCACCAGTGCGGTGATGCCGCCGTCCAAGCAGGCAGCGGCGTTGTCGCCGTGCCCCTCAAACTCGATTGCGCGGGACAGGATGTCGCTGGGCGACCAGCGGAGGTGCCCGAGGGCATTGGCGGCCACCAGGCCGGCGCACACGGCGGCGGCGGATGATCCGAGGCCGCGGCCAAACGGGATGCGGTTATGGCAGGTGATCTCAAGGCCGTCGAGACTGTCGATGCCGCTGGCAAGCGCCCTGCAGAAAAGGTTGTCGGCGTTCTCGGGTACCTCGCCTGCGCCCTGGCCAGTCACGTGCACCACAAGCGGGCCATCGCGACGCACGATGAGCACCTCGTTTGACAGGTCGATGGCCAGTGCCAGCACGTCGAAGCCCGGGCCCAGGTTGGCGGATGTCGCCGGGGCCACGATGGTGAGCACTTCCTGATCAGCCATACAGCGCCTGCTCTGCGGCAGCGAAGCTGGGGGGAATGTCGATGACCTGCCCGCTCTGGGCGATTGCGGTGTCGGGATCCTTCAGGCCGTTGCCGGTAAGCACGCACACCACGCGCTCGCCGGCCTTTAACCTGCCGGCGGCATGTGCCTTGATGAGACCCGCCACGCTGGATGCCGACGACGGTTCGCAGAACACGCCCTCGCTTACGGCCAGCATGCGGTACGCAGCGAGGATCTCATCGTCCGTGACGCTGTCCACCTGGCCGCCGGAGTCGCGCATGGCATCCATCGCCTGATCGCCACGCACCGGGTCGCCAATGCGAATGGCAGTGGCCACGGTATCGGGATTTCGTACCACCGCGCCAGTCACGAGCGGGGCCGAGCCGGCTGCCTGAAACCCCATGAGGCGAGGAAGGCGCTCTGCCTTGCCCAGGCCGTGAAATTGCTGAAACCCCA